>CAYSDT010000097.1:0-8846 GCA_964429835.1 uncultured Ardenticatenaceae bacterium
GATGTACATTTAATTTCAGACAACCAAAAGACCTGACAGGTTTTGCACGAGACCTCGTGCAAAACAAAATACGTTGATAAAACCTGTCAGGTCTCCTTATTAGGAGTCAATTATGAGCGAAATACCCTACAAAAAGATCCATGTCATTATCAATCCCGCATCGGGTAAAGACGAGCCAATTTTGAACGTGCTTAACGACACATTCAACAAATATGGCGTTGAATGGAGCATTGATGTGACCAAAAAGTACGGCGATGCGACTGAATTCGCCCGTCGTGCGGCCGAAAATGGGGCAGATTTGGTCGCTGGTTACGGCGGTGATGGCACACAGCACGAAATTGCCAACGGCATTTTAGGAACAGACGCGGTGATGGGCGTACTTCCCGGCGGCACGGGCAATGGCTTTGCCACTGAAATGGGTACGCCGAAAACACTTGCTGAAGCCGTTGAACTGCTCTGTACCAGTCACGTTAAACGTAACATTGATGTCGTCAAAATGGGCGACAGCTACTTCATCCAACGGATGTACATCGGCATTGAGCCAGAAGCGCAAACCAGCCGCGAAGACAAAAACAAGTACGGCACATTTGCTTACGCCATCAACGCTTACCATCAAGGCGTGACCGAGTTGCAAAGCCATATCACTTATAAGCTCACCATCGACGGCGAGACGGGTGAATTCCCTGCGTCGAAATTGTATGTGGTCAACGCTGCCAAAGCTGGCACGGGTATTTCCATCACAGGCAACATTTCCAAGCCAGATGATGGCATATTGGAAGTGTTTATCCTTAATGCCAAAAATATCAGAACGCTATCGCAAGCGACTACCCGTATGTTGCATTTGAATAGGGACACAACTAAAGGTTTTCTGCGACAGGGTAAAGAAATTAGTATCGAAACAACCCCCGACCAACCTGTGTGGACGGATGGGGAATATGTTGGGCGCACGCCAGTTTCTATGAAAATTGTGCCGGGTGCGTTGGCGGTTGTTGTGCCATCATTAGTGGTGTAAAGTCAAGTTTGCAAACTTGACCTACAACATGAGGAGTGGGAATGGACAACACACAAACAACACGCACAATCGGGTTGCTCGGTGCGATGGCTATTGGTGTGGGCGGCATGGTGGGCGGCGGTATTTTTGCCGTACTGGGGCTGGCGACTGAAATTGGCGGCGGCGCAACGCCCATCGCTTTTATCATTGCGGGCATAGTCGCCCTGCTGACCGCATACTCTTACGCCAAACTTTCTGTTGCATATCCTAATCGCGGCGGCACGGTTATTTTTATTGACCGCGCTTTTGGCGTTGATTTTTTCACGGGCAGCACAAACAATTTGCTGTGGATCAGCTATGTGGTCACATTGGCATTGTACGCAGTCGCGTTTGGCAATTATGCACTCACCTTTTTTGGCGACGGGACGGGCGGTCTGTGGCTGCATGTGTTGATCAGCGTAGGCATTATTTTGCCAACTGCGTTGAATTTGCTCAGTTCAGCCATCGTCAGCCGTACAGAAACGTATGTGGTGGCGATAAAATTAGCCATTCTTATGTTGGTCATCGTCGCTGGTTTTGGCGGCGTGGACAGCAGCCATCTGGCAACAGAAACATGGCCGGCCGTCACACAAATCATCGCGGCAGGGATGATTATTTTTGTCGCTTACGAAGGATTTGAACTCATTGCCAACGCGGCCGAAGAGGTGAAGAATTATAAGGTGACATTGCCCCGCGCTTTTTATGGCACGGTGTTATTCGTCATTGTCCTCTACGTTTTGATTTCAATTGTGACAGTGGGATCGTTGACTCCAGAGGAGATAGTGCAGTCTGCCGATTTTGCACTGGCGGAGGCTGCCAAACCGTCTTTAGGGCAGTTTGGCTTTACATTAGTGGCAATTTCGGCCGTGTTAGCCACTTTTTCAGCCATCAATGCCACCCTGTACGGCTCGGCTCGGCTGAGTTATACGATTGCGACGGAAGGGGAGTTGCCAGAGACGTTAGAAAGGAAAGTGTGGGGGCAGCCAGTGGGCTTGTTGATAACGGCCGTTCTCGCCCTCTTTCTCGCCAATTTCTTCGATCTCAGCGCAATTTCCACAATGGGAAGCGCAGGATTCCTGATTATTTTCGCCATCGTCAATGCCGCGAATTTTGTTAAATCTGATGAGATTGGCAGTGCAAAATGGATTGCAGGATTAGGCGTTGCCGTCTGCCTTTTTGCGTTGATTGTCCTTGTCGTTTACACATTCCGCACGACACCATCGCAGGTGATGGTTTTGGTCGGGATGGTCTTGACGGCGTTTATTATTGAAGGTGCTTACCTCAAATTCTGGAAAAAAGCAGAACAAAAGAAACGTATACATCAAAAATAAGATGACAATACCTGACCCCAAAAAAATCAAACCCCATCTTCCCCAAACATTAAAAAGCAGTGCCGCTTACAGCTTAGGAGTGGGCTTAGTCGGCATACTCATCACAGGGCTGTTTGCTGGTGCTGATTTGGCACATTTCAGCGACATGATGCAAGCAGAACTGCTATTTATCGGTGTGCTGATCGCTGTTTTTATCGCCGCAATTGGTTCTGGTGTGGGCGGGGCGATTGGAGCCGTCACCCTGCCGTTGCCGCCAGACATAGCCAAAAGCAATTGGAGCAAAGTGTGGCGCGGCGGATTGAGCATGGGGCTGCTTTTCGGCCTGTTGATGGTTGGCAAACGGGGCGTATGGCACGTTGCCTTAGCCAGCATGATCGGGTTTGGCATCGGCGGGTTTTGATCTGTTCGCCGAACTGGCACAAACGGCCGAATATGAAGCTCTTTTTTCGACGATGTGGTACGAAAAAGACCAAAATCAAGACAGACCTGGCTATGTGCTGGCAACATCCATCGCTGAATTATATGAAAAAGTGCAAGCGAACCCTGAGCAGTATCCACGCGGCATGACGGTGCGTATTTTGCTCGGCAATCCGCCAGAATTGGCGGTTCAGGAGTTCAGCGGACAGTTGTTTTATGTGCTGAATGATTTACGCGATGCTGGCGTGGAAAAGATGGTCGATCCATCCATCGGCTGGTGTGTGCAGGTGGCAAATTTTGACGGCAGTATGCCCCACAGTCATACAAAAGTGATGTTGATTGATGCCAAAACGATTTTGGCGACTGGATTTAACATGCAATATGACCATTACCCCATCGTTCATCCTTCTGGATTGGGGCATGGGCGGCAGGATTTGGGGATGCTGATTAGCGGCCCCGTCGCCCAAAATTCTTTGCGGGCGTATGATGATTTATGGGAGGGCAGCGACCAGCGCGTCTGCGACTTTTCTTTGCCAGACGGCATTTGGCAGGCGGGATGTGTGAGTAAAACGGCCGTTTCTGACCGCGTTCCCGAAGTGCTGCGCTACTATCTGCCCAACGGCATAGCCGACGACACCGCCTTTTCCATGTATCGCAACAAAGACCACGACGAAGCCGACCGCATTGTCGAATCCACCCTGATGTCTGCCAATAACACCATTGACGCGATGCACGTCATGTTTGCAATGGAGATGGAATGTGACCTCAACTTGCTCTATAATGTATGCGATTTTGGTGAAGCGACTGAATATCTGAACGGGTTGATGGTTGCGGCCGAAAATGGGGTCAACATTCGCCTGATTTTGAAGCCGCAGCCGACAGATGGCATTGAAAGCTCCGTCGCCTATGATGTATTTACGGAAGAGTTGGTCGAGCGCGGCATCCGCGATCAGGTAGATATTCGCTTTTTCAAGGAATCGATTCATTACAAAATCACACTCATTGATGATGAGTTTTTGATTGTGGGCAGCCAAAATTTTCACTACAGCGCGTTTGGCGACGGAGATGGCTTGACGGAGTACAGTCTCGGCACAGATTCGGCGCAAGCGATTGATGATTTTAAGCGTCTGTTTGCATACCAATGGGAGCAGGCGGAAGTGCGGTAGGTCAATTTTGCAAAATTGACCTACATTAAATGAATCTACTGAAAAAATGTATTATGTGTAGTACGTCGATATAAGACAGGAGATCGCTAATGGACAAAGATATTTATGAACGCTGGTGGAAGCTACATTTGCGTGCCGCAAGCGGGCAAGAACTTTTATCCGAAGAAAATGTCGCGTATCAAGAAGGGCTGAAAATTTTTGACCGTGAAGAAGCGGAATCTCTTTTGACTGTTCCCGCAGACAATATGGTTGCTATGAAAACGGCCGTTTTCCCATCCACTCATTTATAAAATCTGGTGTCGCCTGTAAAACGGCCGTTTTGCACCCATTTCTGCTTTATCCTATACTCGCAATCATTCTGATTTCGAGATGAGATGGGAGAATTTATGCATAATAAACAACCGAAACCATTCTTAAAATGGGCTGGTGGTAAAACACAACTTTTAGGGTCAATACAAACTCATTTTCCGTACTCAAAGGAAAATGAGTTTGTATATATAGAGCCATTTGTTGGAAGTGGTGCTGTCTTATTTTGGGTCTTAAACAACTACCCTAACATACAAAATGCAATAATAAACGATATAAATACAGACTTAATAAACACTTATAATATTGTAAAAACAGATGTGAAAAGACTTGTAAAAATATTAAAAGAATGGGAATCTGAATATCATAAATTGGCTGAACTGCAAGAATTAAAAAAAGAGTATTACTACTCTAAGCGCGATCTATTTAATGAAAGATGTTCTGATGATACGACTCAGGCATCATTATTTATTTTTCTTAATAGAACATGCTTTAATGGTCTTTACAGAGTAAATAAACGTAATAAATTCAATGTTCCAATTGGCAGTTATAAAACCCCAATGATATGCGATAAGGATAATTTATATTTGGTTAGTGGTATATTAAAAAATGTACACTTCCTTAACGGAGATTTCGAAGATACAAAACAATATGCAGATGAAAATACTTTTTTTTATCTCGATCCTCCATATAAACCAGTAAGCAAAACATCAAGTTTTAATTCATATGCAAAAGGATCGTTTAATGACGATGAACAAAAAAGGTTAAATAGATTTTGTGCAAAGTTGTCCTCAGAAGGTCATAGATTCTTATTGAGTAACTCTGATGTAAAAGGGAAAGATGTCCAAGATGATGATTTTTTTGATAGATTATATAGGGATTTTAAAATTGAAAGGGTTTCTGCTAGAAGAAATATAAATTCTAAGTCATCAAAACGCGGTTATCTAACGGAGTTACTTATTTCAAATTAACATCAAGAAGGTAATAATGAAAAAAGATGGTATAGGTGGAGCAAACACACAAACTGGCATTGTTTTTGAAGGAAAAGTGGATTTATGTGATTTTTTAGATAAATCTGTGATGGATTATCATGTTGAAAGCCTTGATATCGGACAAGGAATATATTTTAAGGGGACTCTTGTTGCTTCATCATATAAAAAGTACGACTTGTATAAATATCTAAAAAGCAGAGGCGTTGATTGGACTAACATACTTTCAAAACGATTGTTACCAGATGATGCTATCTATGTTATCAAGGAAAATACAGTATTTATTTTAGAAATAAAATATCAAGAAGTTGCGGGGAGTGTCGATGAAAAACTTCAAACTTGTGGATTTAAACTTAGGCAATACAAGCGATTGCTTGCATCGTTAAATTATGAAGTTCAATTTATTTACATACTCAACGATTGGTTCAAAGACCCCAAATACAGAGACACTTTAGACTATATATTGGAGATGAAGTGTAGCTACTATTTTAATTATTTACCTTTCCATAAGATAGGACTTCCAATTCCTACCTCTAATAAATAAAGGGTTTCCAGATGCTAAAAACAGAGTTCCAATCCAATAATAAAGATTTTACATTAGTACATGATGATTTATTTAAAGTATTACCTACGTTAAATTTTAAATTTGATTTAATATTTGCTGATCCACCCTATTTTTTATCAAATGATGGTTTAACAATAAAAAACGGGAAGATAGCCAGTGTCAACAAAGGGAAGTGGGATAAATCATTAGGGTTTGATGGGGTAAATGAATTTAATCGTAAATGGCTTTCTTTGGCTAGGGATAAGATGAAAGATAATGCTACTATTTGGATAAGCGGAACATCGCATAATATTTTTAGTATTGGACAAGTATTGGTAGAACTTGGGTTTAAAATTCTAAATGTAATTACTTGGGAAAAAACAAATCCGCCGCCTAATTTTTCATGTCGATTTTTTACTCATTCAACAGAACAAATAATATGGGCAAGAAAAGAACCGAAAATCCCTCATTGTTACAACTATAAGTTAATGAAAGAAGTAAATGGTGGGAAACAAATGAAAGATGTTTGGAGATTGCCAGCAATTGCTAAATGGGAAAAAAGTTGTGAAAAACATCCAACGCAAAAACCATTATCGGTACTCACGCGATTAATTTTAGCCTCTTCAAAAAAGGGAGATTGGATTCTAGATCCATTTACAGGTAGTAGTACAACAGGCATTGCGGCAAATCTATTAGGTAGAAATTTTTTGGGCATAGATAAAGAAAAACAGTTTCTGGATATAAGCAAATGTAGAAGGTTAGAGATAGACAATGCTGAAATAGCAGAAAAGTACAAAGCAAAGATAAATGGGTTTTTAACTAAGGATCAACTAAATTCTTTTTTAATGAATGAGACAATAATAGAACAGGCAACAATTAGGGATATAACAGACTGTTTGGTTGTCTGATTTTTTGTAAAAAAAGACGCAGTAGAAAAAATTATATCATCCGCGCCCCATCCCTTTACACGATACCCAATCAATCCGCTATAATTACAGCATGGATAATATCCGCATTAAACTACTTCTTAGAGCAGAAACAGAGGTGCTATCTGCCTATTTAGCAAAGATACAGGTGTAGTATGAAAGAAAAAACGGCCGTTTCCCCCACAAAATTAGATCAAATCAGCAAATACATGCCCGGCATAAACACCGTGCGGACATATAACCGTAAATGGTTGCCCAAAGACATCGTTGCCGGCCTTGTGCTGAGCGCATTGCTCGTGCCGCAAGGGATGGCGTATGCCGAATTGGCAGGTTTACCAGCCATCACGGGCTTATATACCACCGTCATGTGCCTCGTCGCCTACGCGATGTTTGGCCCTTCCCCCTATCTCGTACTCGGTCCCGATTCATCGCTAGGGCCGATGATTGCCGCCGCCATCATCCCGCTTTTGGTCACAGACGACCCCGCTGAAGCGATTGCGCTGGCAGGGATGATGGCCTTATTCGTCGGTTTGATTTCGGCGGGGGCGGGCGTTGCCAAATTTGGCTTCGTCGCCGATCTCATTTCAAAACCTGTGCGTGTAGGCTATTTAGCGGGGCTGTCCGTCACTATTTTCATCGGGCAATTGCCAAAATTGCTTGGCATTTCGATTGATGCAGACAATATCTTTGAAGAAGTTTTGGCGGTTTTTGCCAGCTTTGATGAAATAAACTGGTGGGCGTTCAGTGCAGGCGCATTAGCGTTAATCATCATCATGGTGTTGAAGCGATGGAAACCGCTGTGGCCGGGAATTTTGATCGCCGTTGTCGTCGCCGTGCTATTTTCAATGGTTTTCAGCCTGAGTATAAAAGGGGTGGATGTCGTCGGTGTGTTACCGCAGGGATTTCCCCTACCCTCTTTTCCCCGCGCACCACTTTCTAGCTGGCCGCTGCTGTTTGCCGCCGCGCTGGGCATGTCGCTCGTCACCATCGGCGACACGATTTCAACATCGGCTGGTTTTGCCGCCCGCAGTGGCAACGAAGTGGACAGTAATCAGGAGTTAATCGGGATTGGGGCGGCTAATTTATTGGCGGGCGTTTTTCAAGGATTTCCTGTCAGTACGAGTAGCTCAAGAACGGCCGTTGCTGAACAATCTGGCGCAAAAACACAACTTACAGGGATGGTCGCCGCCGCGCTGGTGTTGAGTATGCTTTTATTTGTACCGGGATTGGTGAAGGATATGCCGCAGTCGGTCTTAGCCGCCGTCGTCATCATCGCCTCCATCGGCTTATTTGATATGGCAGAATTGCGCCGCTTGTGGAAGATGCGAAAAAGCGAGTTCATTCTGGCAATCGTCGCCATCCTTAGCGTAGCGATGATTGGCGTGCTGGAAGGGATCGTCATCGCCATCGGCTTGTCGATTTTACAATTCTTTGAACGCTCATGGCGGCCACATTCGGCCATTTTGGGCAAAAACGGCAAGGATGGGTATCAAGATATTGATACCCACGAGGACGCAAAACCGATTGACGGTATGCTCATCATTCGCTGGGACGCGCCGCTATTCTTCGCCAACGCCAACATCTTCCGCGACCTCGTGCGCCGCTTAATCGTCGAAACGGAGCCGACTCCGTTCTGGGTCGTCATCACCGCCGAGCCGATGACTGATGTGGACAGCACGGCGGCCGATATGCTGGTTGATTTGGATTTGGAGTTGAATGCAAACGGCCGTCATCTCATCTTTGCCGAAGTCAGCCCACCTGTAAAAGAGAAAATCATCGCTTATGGCTTGCTGGACACGATTGACCATCGCCACTTCTTCCCGACCATTAAGCAGGCGGCGAAGGCTTTCCGCAAAGAACAAAAAGCGCGGGAAGAGGAAGAGTAGGAGATGAGGAGCGGGGGAGCAGGGGAGCGGGGGAGAAACCTTCGCTCGTTCGCTCTCTATTTTCTAATGGATGATTTTAATTGGAAACAATTGGGACGGATTGGGGTGAAAACGGCCGTTTTCCTCCTCCTCCTCAACCTCATCTTCGCCCTGCTCGCACCGATGGAAACGCTGGGGCGATTGTCGCTCTACAACCTGATTCTGACGGGGCGCGAACGGTTGCCCTACGGCGAAGTTCCCGCCGACAGTTA
>CAYSDT010000098.1:0-7048 GCA_964429835.1 uncultured Ardenticatenaceae bacterium
TCTCAGCATGAATTTGCCCTTTTGTTTGCTTGATTTCCGTAGAAGATAGTAATTCCTCAAGCTCGGAGGGAATATTTGCTAATGTATTTTCTCCTAACTGCCTCATCCATAGAACCGCATCTTCAAGAGTATAAAAACCTTTGTAGATTGGGTTTGAGTATCCTTGAACTTGAACCGCCGCGCCATCATCCCCATGCCATTGTTTATAGAGGCCAGGTTCATATCCCTTGACGACAATGTAATACTGTTTTTTCTTTTTACCCATGATCCCAACTCGTTCTTTACACAAAGTGGGACGCACTTTCAAAGTGCGTCCCACTTGAACAATCCTCTAACCTTCCAGCCCCGCAACCACCCGATGCGGCAGCAACGGCAACGCATCAAACCACACCCCCGTCGCATCGTGAACGGCCGCCACAATCGCAGGTGGGAGCGGCAGGAATGGCATTTCCGCCATTCCCCGCGCCCCGAACGGCCCACGCGGATCAGGTATTTCCATGACGATGGAATCCACCCGCTGCGGGATGTCTTTAATGCCCGGAATCAGGTATTGGCTGAGGTATGGGTTTTGTACACGGCCGTTTTCCACCACCAAATTCTCCATCAGCGCATACCCATGCGCCTGCACCACCGCCCCCTCAATCTGCCCCACGACAAGGGTATGATTGATCGCCTTGCCCACATCATTGGCGCAAATCACGCGGTCAACCTGAATATGCCCCGTCTCCGTGTCCACCGTCACATCCACCGCTTGGGCGACGTAACCGTAGCTGAAATTGGGCATACATTTGCCCGTTTCGGGGTCATACGCCTCTGTTTTGGGCGGGATGAAGCGCACATTGCCAATAGCGGGACGCTCACCACCCGTCCACGCCGCCATCGCCGTATCGGCCGCTTTGCGGATGGAGTTACCCGCCATAAACGTCATCCGTGACGCGGACACCGAGCCAGAATTGCCGCTCGTCGCCGTGTCAGACATGATGATTTCCACCTTTTCCAATGGAATATCCAACGCCATCGCCGCCATTTGCCGCAACGCCGTATGCGTCCCTTGCCCGACCTCAGCCGACGCATGGTGCAAGACGGCGTGGTCAATCACATCGCCGTCGCCGTGCAGTTCAATCATCGCACTGCACCCTTCTGGTGCGCCGAAAGAAAAGCCGACATTCTTGAGCGCACAGGCAAAGCCGCGTCCGCGTTTGAGCGCGGCGGGATTGGCTGGCAACGATTGGAACGGGGAATAGCTGTCGGGCGCGGGGGTGATGGGGCTGTCCCACGCGGCCGATTTTGCACACTCTTCCACCACTTCGGCGATGGTTACGCCGGGCGTGATGGGGGTCTGCACGGTCAACATATCTCCTTCGCGCAGGACATTTTTGAGCCGCAATTCAACAGGATCAATATCCAACGCTTCGGCCAATTTATTCATCTGCATTTCAGCGGCGAACGCGCCTTGTGGCCCGCCAAAGCCGCGAAATGCGCCGCCAGGAATGTTGTTGGTGGTGACGGCGTAGCTGTCCACGAACGCATTTGGCACGACATACGGCCCTGTCACCATCAGATTGGCGTTGCCTAACACTTTGGTGCTGGTGTAGGCGTAGCTGCCGCTATCGAAGATGACTTCGGCGTAAACGGCCGTTATTTTTCCCTCTTTCGTCGCCCCCCATTTGGTGTTGATGGTCGCCTGATGCCGTTTGTGATGCCCAATCATGCTCTCTTCGCGTGACCAAGTAATCCGCACGGGGCGATTGATCCCTTGTTCTTGCAGGCGCATGACCGCCAGCCCCAGCACAATTTGCAACGACATATCCTCGCGCCCGCCGAATGCGCCGCCAATGGCCGGGTAAATGATGCGGACTTGTTCCTCGTCCAACGCCAGCGCGTGGGCGACTTGTTCGCGGTCTTCGTGCGTCCATTGGCCGCCGATTTGGATGGTAACACGGCCGTTTTCATCAATATAACTTACGCCCGCTTCGGGCTGCAAAAACGCATGTTCCTGATACGGCAGATCGTAATCGCCTTCGATGATCACGTCCGCATCGGCAAAGCCTGCCTCCATATCGCCCTTGCGAATTTGGATTTTGTGCAGGATGTTACTGCCATGCCACGGATGTAAGATCACCTCGTCCTTCATCGCTTCGCGGGCATCGGTAACGATGGGTAGTTGTTCCCATTCGATTTCGATGAGGTCACGCGCTTCGGCCGCCGCTTCTTCAGTTTCAGCCACAATGACGGCGACATGATCGCCTTCCCACAAGCTGACATCGGCATTTGCTTTTGCCGTGCCAAAACCAACCATCACTGGCTGATCGGGAAAAATGAGGCCGTATTCGTTCACAGGCACATCTTTGGCGGTGAAAATGGCAACAACACCAGAAACGGCCGTTGCTTTTTCCAAATCCATCGACAACATCCGCGCGTGCGGTTGGCCGCTAAATAAAACCTTGCCAAATAAGGCATTCTCAAGGGCGATGTCGCCCGGATAATTTGCCGCGCCTGTCACTTTATCGTGAGCATCGACGCGGGTAACTTTTGTTGAATTATTCATAATTTTTTCCTGTAGAGAGTTGCAAGTGTGCAAGTGAGCAAGTGGCAAGTATGCAAGTTCTACTTGCAACTTACAAACTTGCCACTTGCAAACTTGCCGCTCGCTTAGTCTCCCCAATCGCTGTCGTTGGGGTCTTTTACACGGGAGTGTAACGATGGTTTGCCCGTTTTCCGTCGCCCTTCCGGGCTGCCAAGTGCAAAGCCGATGGCTATAAAAAATTGGATAATCACGACGATGACCAGCATCGTTCCTGCCAAGAAAACCCAATCTTCAAGGTAAACGGGGATAAATGAAAATGCCGCCCGCAAGCTGCCGACATTTAATATGCCATTCTCAAACATATACATGGCGACAAAATAGGCGATGACAGCCGAAATCAGCAATGAAAAAAATTGGATGATCGTTCTGCCAGTCAATCCTTTTCGTTCAGCTAACTCTGCTTCCTGTTGCTTTTCTAAACGCATACTTACCTCCGTTCGGAGTATGCGAGTAGCGAGTGGCGAGTATGCGAGTACGCATGACCACTCGCCGCTCGCTACTTGCCACTCGCTACTTCCACCGCTTCAATAATTTTGTAATATCCCGTGCAACGGCATAAGTTACCCGTAAATGCTTGTTCAATCTGCCCTTGATCGGCGTGGGGATGTTCTTCTAATAATTTTGTGCCAGACATGAGGAAGCCGGGTGTGCAGTAGCCGCATTGCACCGCGCCTGTTTCGACGAAGGATGTTTGCAACGGACTCAACACCTCTTCGCCCGCTTCATCATGGTCGGCTAACCCTTCGACGGTCACAATGTTGCTGCCTTGTGCGCGGGGGGCGGGGACAAGACAGGACATAACGGCCGTTCCATCCATATGCACCGTACATGCGCCGCACTCGCCTTCGCCGCAACCCTCTTTTACGCCCGTCATCAACCCTTCATCACGCAGCCAGTCGAGCAGCGTTTTGTGTACGCCAACGGCCGTTACCGTTTTTCCGTTCACGGTGGCTGTGATGGGCGTATTGGCATCATGGCTGGCGACGTATTCATCACCAGTCGGCGGCTGGCCTTCGTTTTCGCCCCATAACATGACGGGATCAGTCGGCCACGTTGACCGTTCGTCCCCATCGCGTAAGGCGGTAAACGCCCGTTTTGCCATCACATTCGTCATGTGGCGGCGATAAACGGCCGTGCTGCGAATGTCGTCAATCGGCGTGGCCGCTTCAGCGGTCAATGTGGCCGCGTGGGCGATGGTTTCGTCCGTTAATTGGCGGCCAACAAGATACACTTCCGCTTTGGCGGCGTTGATAATCGTCTGCGCCACACTGCCAAGTGTGATGACGGCTGTTTTGACACTGTTGTCTGGATTTAGATTGAAAACGGCCGTTAAATGCACAACCGAAATCGCCTGCGCCCGTCGCAGCCCCAACTTTACGAAAATGCCACGCCCACTGTCGGGCATGGCGGGAAAACTGATGTCGGTCAACAGTTCGTTTGGTTGCATCACCGTGCGGCGCACACCTGCGTAAAAATCGGTCAACGGAATGGTGCGTTCACCATCAACCGAGCGCAGGGTGACGCTTGCGCCCAACGCTCGTAATGGGCTAATCGTGTCATTGGCAGGGCTGGCGGTGATGAGATTGCCAGCCACCGTCGCCCGATTGCGTAATTGTGGTGACGCAACTTCGAGGCACGCTTGTGCCAACGGCAGCGCGTGTTGCACCAATAGTTCCGAACCGACGACCTGATTATGGGTCACAAGCGGGCCGATATGAATCATGCCGCCGCGATCCTGCCAAATGCGGTTCAATTCAGGGATGCGGGTGATGTCGATCATCACGTCCACATCCGGGCGCACGCCGCGCTCAATTTCAAGCATCAGATCGGTGCCGCCCGCTGTAATGCGGGCGCGTTCACCATGCGTGGATAACAGATCGATTGCTTGCGAAACGGCCGTTACCGTTTCGTACTGACTGATTAAATGGGGTGCTATATTCATAATGTGTTCCTTATTTCCCAATTCATTATTGGATTTGACAACGCCAAATCCGTACTATTTTATATGTTTAGGTGCGTGGCACTGCCCGCCAGTATCTGGACAGACGAGGCTTTTTGGGCAGTGCCACGCACCTCTAGCTTTTCTTCGCACGCATTTCAATGATTTCTGCTAACACAGAAACCGCAATTTCTTCTGGCGTTTCCGCGCCAATGTCAAGGCCGATGGGGGAGTGAAAACGGCCGATTTGCGCTGCTGTCATTCCATTTTCCTGTAATGCTTCCTTCGTCTGCGCCCAGCGGCGGCGACTGCCCATCACCCCCATGTAGGCGGCGGGGCTGTCTGCAATTTGGGGCAAAATCTGGAGATCGAGGGCGACGTTGCGCGTAACGGCCGTTATAAAACAATTCCTGTGCAATGAAAACGCAGCCAGCGCATCGGCAAAGTCGCCTGGCAGATACACGTCGGCGTGGGGGATATTATTGGGGGCGGCCAACTCAGGGCGGTCATCGGTGACGACGACGCGGAAGCCAAGCAACTTTGCTTGCGCCGCCAACGCTCGCCCAACGTGGCCGCAACCGATGATAAACAGGGTCAATGGGGGTAAATACGGTTCAATATACAGTTGCACCTCGCCGCCGCACACGCCCACATCCCCTTGCGCGGGGTCAATGAGCGAATAACTAATCAGGCGCGGCTTGCCTTCTTCCAATGCGGCGATGGCTTCTTTGGCGACACGGGCTTCCATTTCGCCGCCGCCGATTGTGTACTGAAAACGGCCGTTTTCCCACACAATCATCTTCGCCCCCGCATGACGCGGCGCAGAGCCACGCGCCTCCACAATCGTCGCTAATACGAACGATTCACCCCGCTCTTGTGCTGCTGCCATCGTCTGCAATATCGAAGACGTGTTGCTCATGTTTACTCCACTTTTTCAAAGATATGGATTCCCGCCTACGCGGGAATGACAAACTTTATTCCGCTACTGGTTCGGGTTGCGTGGTTGATGCGACGCACCAACCCGCGATCCAGCCTGATTTCCCGCTGTCGTCGTTGGCGGTCACTTTGTAGAAGAATAGATTTTCTTGCGATTGGTCGCTAACTTTCTGTACCGTGCGATTTTGTGAGATGTTGATGGTAACGGCCGTTTCGTCCGCAAATAGCATATCCCAATGATCAACCAGCGGGTCATGCAAGCCGCCCATAATCACCTTGCTGTCATCGGCCGTGCCGCACTGACTTTTCACCTCGCACCGCTCGCTGCATGTGATGATGCCCGCCGAACCATCGGGTAACAAAGTTACCGTGCCTAATTCACCAATCACAACATCAGGCTCTCTATTGAGGATAGAACAGCCCGAAAGGAGAAAAATGAAGGTAAAAAATAAAACCGTATACGTTTTCATATCAAATCTACCCGTAAACTTACGATAATGCTCCAAATCATTACAATCACTCCACCAGAATAATATCATCCAAATTATGCAAGAGTGTATACGCTTCGGGTAATGAAAACCTTGTCTTTGAGACCGTGTTTTTCGTGATGTCCAGTGCATACTCGATTGCATTCTCAAAATTGCTATCTGTTAAGTTCGTTTTTCTAAAATGGCTCATTGTTAAGGTTGCATTCTGAAAATCAGCACCAGTTAAATCAGCCTCAGAGAAGTCAACATCTTTGGCTATACATCCGTTGAAACTGATTTTGGGTAAAGAAAGGCCAATAAAGGTTGAATAGTTAATTACGCAGTCATAAAAATTAATGGGTGATTGTGATGTAAATGTAGACCAAGATGCAACGCTCCAATTTACGCCTATCACTTTTGAAGTACGAAAAATAACATTCCGAAATGAAGTTCCCCGAACATTGACCAAACTCAGGTCACAATCGTGAAAAGTGCATTCACTAAATCTGCAATATCGAAAGGTTGTTTCAAGAAAGGAGCAGCCGTAGAAGGTACAGTCTGAAAAGAGAGTCCCGTTAAGTTCGGACTGTTTAATATGTTCTTGTCTAAACTCTTCGTCCAGATATTCAGCCTCAGATTCAAATAACATTATTGTTTGCTCTCCACTCGCTACTCGTCTACTCGCCAACCAAGCCGTTTCAAATTCACATCCACCAACATTTCCGCAGGCATATCCGCCAAAAGCAGTTCAGCTTCGGCCAACACTGATCCATCGCCCGCCCGAATTTCACCGACGGCTTTACCAATGCGTCCGCGCAAACGGACGATGCGGCCAACAATCTGCAACGGCGTGTTGGTAGGGACGGGATGGCGATATTTAACCTGTAAGCGCACCGTCATCATAAAATGGTGATGGTCGGCAATAAACGCCACGCGCCCAATGGCCTCATCTAACATGGTGGCAACAATGCCGCCATGCACCACGCCCGGATACCCATTATACGCTTCGGCGACACTGTATTGGCTGTGTACTTCGTCCTCGCCGTTGTCGTAAAATGTCATGTACAAACCGTGCGGATTATTACGTCCACAGACGAAACATTCATCCGAATTTGGCTG
>CAYSDT010000098.1:7148-8818 GCA_964429835.1 uncultured Ardenticatenaceae bacterium
TTCACAAAAGCGTCCATCCCTTCTTTTTGGTCAGCGGTGCTGAACAGGAGATAGAAAAGGCGGCGTTCGTGTGCCAAGCTGGCTTGCAACGGCATTTCGTAAGCGGCGTTAATCGCTTCTTTTGCCATTTGCAGGGCAACGGGGGCGCGATTGGCAATCTGTTGGGCGATTTTAATCGTTTCTTCCAAATACAGTTCGGTCGGCACCACTTTGTTGACGAGGCCGTAATGGGCGGCTTCGGCGGCCGTCAGGCGGCGGTCGTTTAACACGATTTCCATCGCTAACGCTTTGCCGACGGCGTGTGCCATGCGTTGCGTGCCGCCCGCGCCGGGAATCACGCCCAGATTGATTTCGGGCTGCCCAAATTTGGCCGATTCGCTGGCGATGATCATGTCGCAGGTCATCGCTAATTCGCAACCGCCGCCGAGCGCGAAGCCAGAAACGGCCGCTATCAGCGGTTTTCGTATTTTCTGCACACTGTCCCAGTAGCCAATGAACGGATTATTGAGCATGTCGGTAGGAACGGCCGTTTGCATCTCTTTAATGTCCGCGCCAGCGGCAAAAGCCCGCTCGTTGCCCGTGATGACGATGCAACCAATGTTGTCATCACGGTCGAACGCCTGTAACGCATCCACCGTCTCCACCATCAGCGCAGGGCTGAGGGCGTTGAGGGCGTTGGGGCGGTTAAATTGGACAATACCAACACGGCCGTTTGTGCTGGTAAGAATATATTCGTATGACATGGGTCTCCTTTTCAATGGTCAATTTCTTTAGTTTTCTCGCATCGCTTCAACTGCGCCCATCAATTGGGGCAGCTTTTGTTCTTTTTTGGTGCGGACAAGATAGGCCATCGCTTCCGCGTCGTTCATCTCTTTTTCAAGGCAAAGCACGACGATGGCGTGCAGACGCACGAGGCCGTCCGTTTCATCCATTTGCGCCAATTCATCGCGCAGTAAATGTTGGCTAAGATAGAATGCCACTTGCGCCATCGCCCAGCCTGGATCATCGGCGAACGGCCATGGCCGGGATTCGCCCCACGCTTTGGCTGGCGGCAAAATGATGAAAATGCGCTCCGTATTTTCAACCACAACGGGGGCAAGCAGGGGGTAAACGATGGTCGGCACGAGTATCACGGGCTTGCTTATTTCAACGCCTGTCAGGGTGGCGATTGCGCCGACGATGGGCGTACCGTCGAAAATTGCTTTTAAGTCGGTGGTCGCTTCGTCCCACGCATCGGCGTGGCTTGCCCAGAAGGCGGGCAGGTTGGTGGCGGTGGCGAAAGCGGTGTGTGGAGTGGTAGAAACGGCCGTTTCAAACAACCCCTCCATCCCCCCCGTCGCGCCCAAAGCCGCGTTCAGCTCCGTCACCACCGCATCGCTTTTGTACGGCTCCAAGTAGTGCATTGTCTGTTTAGAATGGGGATGGACGGCGTGCGGGGTGATGGTTTGTTCCATCGCCGGCCAATCGCTGGCGGCCAATAAGGCGGTTGCCGTGCGGATACGTTCATCAATCGTTACTTCAAGATATTGTTCAGACACGATAATCCTCCTCAACTTTCGGCCACAGCCTCCAGGTGATGATTAAATAGGCGACCGTTGTCGCCGTGTAAAAATTATTCTAGCAGGCTGTCGGAGAAAGAATTTTTGTACACTGATTGCACTGATAAAAAA
>CAYSDT010000099.1:0-8781 GCA_964429835.1 uncultured Ardenticatenaceae bacterium
AAACGGCCGTTTCCCCATCCCCTTGCTTTAATTTCAATACCGCCAGCGTCGCCACTGCATCAGAAACGGCCGTTTGTCCCCCCACATCCCGCGCCAACGCCAACCCCTCTTGAAGGATGGGTTCCGCCTCTTCCAACTTGTTTTGCGCCACCAATGTTTCGCCGATATGGATCGTCGTCGCCGCCATTCCCCATAAATTATTTGTCTCGCGCTGGATGGGCAGAGCCGATTGCAATGTCGTAAACGCCAAATCGTACAGAGCCATATCGTAATAAAGGCAGCCCAAATTATTCAAAATGCCCGCTTCGCCGCTCCGATGGCCGATAGCGCGGGAAATGGCTAATCCGCGCTCCAAAATCTCTCTTGCCTCTTCGTATCGTTTCTGCCCATTGACGGCGATTGCCAAATTGAGCAGCACCATCATTTCTGTAAACCGCGCCTTTTCCTGGACGCTGATCGCTAAACAATCGCGTAATGCTTGCTCGGCTTCTTCATGCTCCCCTTGATGCAAGGCGATGTTGGCGATGTTGACTAGGGCGATGACTTTGTTCAGTGGTACGCCCAGCCGCTGGTACACGGCTAAACATTCGCGCCCATATGTTGTCGCCGTTTCCCACTCTCCTGCGCGGGTGTAATGGAGCGTTAAGCCATTTGTCGCCAATGCAAGCAGGGGGATGTTCCCTGTGCGGCGGGCGATTTTTAATGTGCGCTGTAAATAGAGGAGGGCATCATCATGGTTGCCGCGCAGATAGAAAACCCGCCCTAAATGGCCGGCACAAAAACCGATTTCTCGCTCATTAACGGCCGTTTCTGCCTCAATTAAAGCGGCCGCAAGCAACCGTTCCGCCGCTTCCAACTGACCAGATCGATAATGGAACACCCCCAGCCGCGCCTGAAAACGATACTCGTCAGCCATCAAAGCTGCTCCTCTCATAAACAGGGTTGTGCCTTCGGGAAATAGGCCGTGTATTTTGTAAAATTGGTACACTGCCTCCATCCCGTCACGCAAAAAATCGCTGTTTCCCGCATCACACGCCCATCGCCAACAGGCACGGATATTTTCTTGCTCGTCACCAATGGCGCGAAGGGCGGCGCGACGGCGTTCATCATGGAAAGCGGCCGTTTCTTCTTGCAGAAAACGGCCGTAATACGCCATCATTTCCCGTTTTGCCGCTTCTTCTTCCCCGCGCTCGGTCAACAGTTCGGCCGCAAATTGGCGCAGCAGTTCGTGAATATGATACCGTTCGCCATCGCGGGAAAGGAAGGCGTAATCGGTTAATTCTTGCAAAATAAAGAGGGTTGCTTGGGCGACGGATGCGCCTGCTTTGCGCGTAAACCCATCGGGGAAGATTGCTAATTTGAGCAGTGCCGTTTGCGCGGCTACTGACAATTTCTGCCACGATTGGCGCAGCACGACACGAAAATCTTGATGCCGCGCTTCTATATCATTGGCATCTGTGTGCAAAATCTCTAGATCGTGCTTCATTTCAACGGCAATTTCGGCGCAAGAGATGACGCGCGTCCAAGAGGCTGACAAGGTGATTGCCAATGGATGACCGCCTGTCATTCGGCAAATTTGGGCGGCAAACGGCCGTGCCATCACCGAAAATGAAAAGTTTGGATTGACCATCCGCGCCCGCTGCCAGAACAGCTTCATCGCGTCAAATTGCTCAATATCATCATCGTCTGCCGCTGGATACGCCATCCCGTGTACAGGGACAATCCACTCTTCAGCCAAGTCCAATCGTTGGCGGGATGTTGCCAACATTTTTAATCCGCTTATTTTGGACACTGATTTCGCAGATGAACGCTGATTTAAGGGTGTTGTATCAGTGTAATCTGTGTAATCAGCGTCCCTGTTTAGTTGCTGTAACAGATACCCCATCGCCCCCGCGCCAGCCTGCATGTGTTCCACATTGTCAACGACCAGCAGGATGTTTTTGCCTTGCAGCCAGCCTGCAAGTTGACGGCGCGGCGGTGTGGGGCCAGAAAATGCAAGATTAACGGCCGTTGCAATGGCATGAATAATTTGCTCTTCGGGGTCGGTTGCGGGGGTGATGGGGGCGAGCGGCACAAAAAAGATGCCATCGCTGAATGATTCGGTCATCGTGGCGGCGGTGTGCAAAGCGAGTCGCGTTTTGCCGATGCCGCCAGGGCCGGTGAGGGTGAGCAGGCGGCAGGCGGGGGTGGATAAACGGCCGTTTATCAGCAAAATTTCAGCCGCACGACCAATGAACGGAGTGGCCGCAGCGGGCAATTTATATTGCGGCGCGGGGGGGATGGGCGTTTGCATCGCCGCTTGAATCTCGTGGTACAAATCGGTCGTTTCCCGTGCGGGTTTCACGCCCAATTCGTCAGCCAGCACGATGCGGCACGTTTCATATTGCGCCAACGCCGCGCTGAATTTGCCCTGCGCGGCCAGCACGCGCATCAACTGTCGCCGTGCCGCCTCCCGCCATCTGTCCAAACTAATTTGCCGCGATGTCAGCTTAACGGCCGTTTCAAACGCCCCATCTGCCAAAGCTGACTCCGCCAACTTATAAAATCGATCCATCGCCTGTTGATGAATCCATTCGCGCTGAATCAGCACCCATTCTTCAAATTCATGGCTGCCATCAACGTAAAAATTGTCAAGAAAAGGGGCGGTGTATAGGCGCAAAAGTTCATCTGCATCGGCGCGGGGGATGGTTTCGATGTCGATCCAATCATCTGGCTGGCGATTGAACTGGATTGTACTGCGCGTGGTGAGAAAGTACGGGCGGTCTGTCTTGCCCAATGCCCGTTTCAGTTTGAATAAGGATTGACGGAGGTTGTTACGGCCGTCTTTGGCCGACAATTCAGGCCAAAACAGGGCGGCGAGGGTTTCGCGTTTGTGTAAACGGCCGTTATTCACCACCAAATACGCCAGCAACGCCCGCCCTTTATCCGACTCAAATTGGGTGATGGTTTTCCCATCCACCATCACCCGAAAACCACCTAATAACGCAATGTTCAATCGGCTCATGTGCTAATTGTCAATTGTTAATTGTTAATTGTCAATTGTCAATTATCAATTGCTCCTTCCCTAACGCTGACCTAACGCACATCCTCCATAATAATGTACATGGTCGAGAAAAAGGAGCAATATCTATCCCATTTAGCCCGCTTTCAATGTGTGAATGCGGCCGATGGCCCTGTGTGGCGCGTGTTTGTGCAACAAACGGGGCAAGTGGAGCCGCTCTATTTTCCCGATTTGGATCATTATTTTAAATTTGTGGTGGGGGAGACGGAAACGGCCGTTGTTTCCTCATCAACCCCATCCAATGTATAGGAGATAAACAGATGAACAACAGACGATTAACAAATGTAGTATTAGTAGTTGCAGTATTTGTATTTGCAGGGCTTACGATTTTCACTTTTGCCACCCGTGCAAAAGCGGAGGAGGGCGATGTGATGGGCGGAACGGCCGTTACTGCCACCGCCGTAGGCACAGCCTTCACTTATCAAGGAAGCTTGCAAGATAGCGGCAATCCCGTGACCGCCACCTGCGACATGCAGTTTTCACTGTGGAGCGGTATTGAAGGAGTTGGCAGCCAAGTTGGCAGCACCGTAACCCAAAGTAATGTGCAGGTAGACGCTGGCATATTCAGTGTATCTCTGGATTTTGGTGACCAGTTTCAAGGGGATGAGCGTTTGTTATACACATCTGTGCGCTGTCCCGCAGGAGGCGGCAACTACACAGACTTAACTGATCCCGTTTTCCTCACCGCCGCACCTTACGCCCTCAGTTTACGGCCGGGCGCGACTATTTCCAGTGATGATGCTGGCTCATCGGTCGGCGGGGGTGCTGTTGTACACGTCGAAGACACCTATTCAGGAATGTTGCGTAGTACAGCATTCAAGGGAATATCCAGTGAAGGCACTGGCGTTTATGGCGAAACATCTGGCAGCAGCCCGACATCTTATGGCGTTTATTCTGAGGGGCCTGCCCATGTAGAAGGACAGCTTACATGGAAAGCAATGACCAGCTATGTCTCCGTATCTACGGCCGCTTTTATTCCAGACTTATACAATGATGTTGGCTTTGTGGAATATGACAACATGGGCAATCGGCTCATAAATCAATCAGTTAACGCCGAAACTTTTGTGGCACCGATACAACTGCCTCACGGTGCAACCGTGACAGAGATTAGCATAGGCTGGCATGATGCTTCCGATGATACAGGGTACGCCTACTTGCGCCGTCGCTCAATGACCAATCTCCTCGCTTCCGTTGATACGATGGCTACTATTTCTTCTGTAGGTTCACCATCAACGATTCGTGATGATGTACGAACTGACGATAGTATTGATTATGCAACGATAGATAATGGGGGATACACATATTATCTGGTACTCGCTTTGCCAAACAGCGCAGAAGACATCGCCCTGTATGGGGTGACAGTCGAGTACACCATCGATCAACCATACTAACCCAATTTGACACAGCATATTTTTACAAACAAAGGAGCGATTCTTATGAACAATAACAAAAAATGGTTCGTATTCTTGCTGCTGATGATGTTGGGATTGGTTATGGCGGGAACGGCCGTTTATGCCGACATCACCGCCACATACACCGTCAGCAAAAGCGTGGTCGCCGGCGGCGGACACCAAAACAGTACAGGTGGAACTTACGCATTATCTGGCACGGCCGGGCAATCAGCAGCACAAACGGCCGTTAGCGGCGGCGATTACAGCCTCACCAGCGGCTTTTGGGCTGAAAATGGAGATGATTACACAGCCACTGTCCAATTCGTCACAGACAGTTATAGTGTGGCTGAAGATGGTAACAGCGTAGAAATTAGTGTTGTACGAAGTGGTAGCAGCAGCGATGATGTGACTGTGACTTATGCCACGAGTAATGGGACAGCAACGGATGGCAGCGATTATACCGCCACATCTGGCACACTTACTTGGTACTTTACCAACGGCACGTCCACAAAAACATTCGATATTCCCATCATTAATGACAGCATGGCAGAAAATGACGAAACCATCATGCTGACATTGAGCAATCCGACAAGCGGGGCAACACTGGGAACGAACGCAACCGCCACGGTGACTATTATAGATGACGATACTAGCAGCGCGGGCAAACTGCAATTCACATCAGCCACTTACAGCGTAGCCGAAGATGGCGGCACAGCAGAAGTCACTATTGAACGGATTGGTGGCAGCAGTGGAGCCGTAAGTGTGAATTTCGTTGTCAGCGGCGGCACAGCCACAGCGGGTAGCGACTATACTTCCCCGCCGCAAGGTATCCACTATTTCCCCGATGGTTCTACTGAAGCTGTTATTTCTATCACGATCCATGATGACAGCGTAACGGAAGGCGACGAAACGGTCATAATGACCTTGAGTAGCCCCACTGGCGGCGCAACATTAGGAACGGCCGAAACCGTTTTAACCATCAAAGAATCTGGACACATGATTTATCTACCCATGATTACACGGTAATAATGCTAGAAAATGGAAAATGGAACACAGGCTTCCAGCCTGCACATGACGGGCAAGATGCCCGCGCTCCATTCACACAGGAGAACAATTAAAATGAAATTCAAACGATTATTACTCTCATTCACAGTGGGCGCGGCGATGATTATCGTCACCTTGCTCACCATTATGACAATCAAACCCGCATTAGCAGATGGCAATGTTTACTACGTTGATGCAGTTAATGGCAACGACCTTACCAATGTCGGCGACCAAGCTAATCCATGGAAAACCATCAGCCATGCTGCAAATAATGTCGCTGGATCAAGCGACCCTGCTGATCCTAACATCATCCTTGTGCAGCCCGGCACATATGATGCCGCTAACGGGGAATCTTTCCCCCTTGTATGGGATGTAGAAAATATCATTTTGCGCGGTAATGAACTGCCAGAAAATGTCATCATAGACGGCGGCGGTGCAGACAGCATCATTTCTGTCACCGCCCAAGGGATAGGAATCACAAACTTCACTATTCAAAATGGAGAAACGGCCGTTTATGTCCAAAAAGGCGGCGTTCAAATTCAGGACAATGTTTTTAAGGACATAATACTTGGCGTTGATATGCACGACAGCGGCCGTGTGGGCAACAGTACCTACACATGGGGCGATATTGCCATTATCAGTAACACCTTTACCACCACTAACATCGCCATTCGGCTTGATACGAACCTGTGGGGGGATTGGTCAGGGGGTGACAGCGCACAATTCACCTTTGGCGACACGGATATTTTGAGCAACACTTTCAATTTGTCAGGCACATCAGCCATTGGCGTGTCGTGGTACAACGATATTGCGGCGATTAACAATGGGTCGCTCACGGTGGGTGATCTTATGATTGCGGCCAACCACTTTTATAGCGGGGAGACAGGAATCAACCTGTCATTACAAACGGATTTTTCGATATATACAGAAACGGCCGTTACCATAGGCGATGTAACTATCGAGAGAAATATCCTTGAAAATCAATCAAAAACGGCCGTTGTTCTGCCTTCGCAAGGCGGTTATGCGTGGCATAATGGCACAACAGGCAGTTTTGGTGATGTTGTCATGCGTGAAAACAGAGTGATCAATGCTGGCGTTTGCGGTTTTTGTACAGAAAGTCCAGCCTTTGCGAATATCGAGTTTGATGGTGATGCCGCCTCCGTATCTGGTGATATATTTGTCCAGAATAATACGATAACGGCGGGCAAGCAGGGCATCTTTCTGAATTCTGGTGGGGCTGTTGATTTGAAAAATAGTGCCGCCATCACCATTGGACACACTTATATCCAAAGCAATACGGTTACTGTTGGCACACACGCTGATGCTGTTGGCATTTATAGCGGCTACGATGTGTTTGGTTACGAACTATACGACTCAGCTTCTGTGTATGCGGGTAATACGACCATCAGTAATAACAATGTCACTGGTACGCATGGTATTGAATTTGGCTATGCGGGTACAGCGGCATCTGTATTTAGTGATACGGTCACTACAGTTGGCGAGGTGTACATTCGTAACAATAATGTCCACGCTACTGTAGGCAACGGCATTGAGTTCAAGTATTACGAAGATACCATATGGGGATACGGAGTAGCCGATGTTATGGCTGGTAATGCACAGTTTGCGGCTGGTGATGTCTACATAGAAGACAATAATATATCGACCACCATCGGTACGGGTGTGCAGATTAAGTATGACAAGCATGATGTTGGACTTGGTTATGAGAATGCGACTGCCAAATTGCCCGACTATATCATTCGCGGCAACACCTTTAATATCTCAAGCACCGAAAAAGTCAACAGCGTTCACTGGCACAACGATAGTAATCCCCAATCTATGCACGGCGATGCAGACCTCGATTTTGGACAACTGCTCATTGATGACAACACCTTCAACGGCGGCGGGGTATATTATGAGAATGAATATGCGTGCGAGGATGGGTGTGAAAACAACAGCACGATCATTTTTAGTGACACCATCGTTACCGATAACGACTTTTACGAACCAATCGGATCACGCTACGTTGACAGCGCAGTCCATGTTGGATGGTTCTTCCCTGGTTGGATATTGTCTGACACGGCCGCAATAACCGTCGGCAAAACAATTGTCAGCGGTAATGTTATCAGCGGTTTCATTAACACAGGCGGCGGTATCAGGTACACGAATGAAGACAGTTGCTACATAAATTGTGGTGACGATACCAGCGTTAGCTTTGATGACGTTATCATCAAAAACAATCAGATCAGTGGCACAACTGGCACTGGAATTCGTTTCATGCTGGAAGAGTTGTCCTACAAGGCTGCGGACTCGTCCACAGCGCAGATGGGAGAGCTAATCATCGTCAATAACGTACTTGATGGCATTGGGCTTGATGGCATTGATATCTGGCATTACCCCCTAAGCACAGATACAGTCAGCGTGACGGTCGGCTATGTAGAAGTTGCTGATAATCAGATCAGCAATGTAAACGATGATGGTATTACGATTGATTATATCGCAAACGCTGATGCTGATTCTTCAATGACATTGGGCGATATAGTCGTGGCTAACAATATCATTGATCAATGCGGTGACATTGGCATTGATATAAATACCTATATAAAACGTCACGATAACGCCAATATATCTATGGACGGCAGCCACATTATTAATAACACTGTTTTGAATTGCGACTATGTGAGTGGCGATGGTGATGGTTTCCCGTTTACTGGGATTGGTATTAATGTGAATGGTAACAGTTGGATGGAAATTGTTAATAATGTTCTGGATGTGGGGCAGTATGGCGTGATTGCCAGAACGAGCGACTCTGCGTACATTGGGAACAACACTATTTCCAAGTTAATCAGCCCGACAGTGGGCAGTGGCGTGCGTGTATTTACAGGTACGGTAGAACTAACCAATAATATCCTTTCTGTTGATTCTGGTGTTGGCATCTGGGCGGACAGCGGCAGTACAGTTGAAGAAAATTACACCCTTTTCGATAACACTATTTCCACACAAATCAGCGGCACGGTAAGTGGCGGTACAGGCAGCAGTAATGGGGATGCGGATTTTATTAACCCAACAAATGATGATTACCATCTGCAATCCACGTCTGATGCGATAGATAATGGGGAGACTGTCACCGTAATTGAGGATCGTGATGGTGTTTTGCGGCCGCAAGGAAGTGCTTATGACATCGGCGCGTATGAGTTTGTTGCTCCAGTTGATTTAGGTATTATCAAGAGTGCCACACCAGATGTTCCGCTGGCTCCCGGTGACTTGATTACTTACACACTCGACGTT
>CAYSDT010000100.1:0-2680 GCA_964429835.1 uncultured Ardenticatenaceae bacterium
CCTAAATTCCTTATTTTTGCTTGATTCTACATAAGGGTAAAACGGCCGTTGGTATTGTGCAAATAAAAGACGAAAATCTGGTTGAGGGTTGTTTAATTTACCATTTGCCGTGGGTTTCTAGCCGTCCAGTCGATATGCCTATCAGGAATCCATCCGACCCTTCCTCCCATCCGTTTTTGGCGGGATGCGTGTATACATCACAATTATTTCTTGCTATACTGATATATGGAAGTTGTATTGTTTGTAAGCAGTTATATCCTAGACTCTGGCGTTTTTTAAATTTCTCTCCAGTAGGGGCGGTTCGCGAACCGCCCCTACATCTCGACTGAAATTCAATTTTCGCCAGTGTCCAGTTATATTGTTAAGGAGCCAATCAGATGAATATCATACGCAAAAGTGTTGGATTATTATTGATGCTTGTTATTGTCGCTGTCCCGTTTTACTTGTCAAGGGATGGAGTAGTGGAGGTAAACGGCCGTTCTCCCTCGAATGTAGTTGAAATGGACGGCGGGGAGCAGGTTGTTTCAGATGGAATTGTGGTGGAAACGGCCGTTAATTACCAACTCAGCCCCGCCGCCCGCGATCTGCCCCCAATGGAAATCGCCCCCACACTGAACCGCGAGATTAACCCGCGCATCAATCCCCTGCTGTTTAACCCCAATGCAGAAAACCGCGATAATATCCCCACCGACCCCCTCATTGCCACATCCCATAACCCCGCATCCATAACCCCGCCGCTCGATTTTCAGTTCAACGGCGGGTACAACCCTCTCGCTGGCGGCTATACCCCGCCCGATACCAATGGAGATGTCGGATTGAACCATTATGTACAGATGGTTAACGCAACCGTCGTTTCCGTTTATGACAAAACTGGCAACAACCCCCAAGCATACCTGCTTAGGCAACTATGGAACGATGGCTCCATATGTGACAATGACGCTGGTGATCCCATCGTCTTGTATGACCAATTGGCTGGCCGCTGGCTGTTAAGCCAATTCGCCAGCCCCAATCATATGTGTATCGCCATCTCACAGACAGATGACCCCTTGGGCGCGTTCCATCTGTACACATTTAACGTCGGCAGCTTTCCAGATTATTTCAAATTTGGCGTTTGGCCTGATGGCTACTACATGTCTGCTAATGAGTACCAAGCAGGAATCTATACAGCCTATGCGTTTGACCGTGAGAAAATGCTCAACGGCGATCCATCAGCAGCATTCCAAAAAGTAAACACCACCGTCAACAATCTTTTATTGCCCAGCGATGTAGATGGATATAACGAACCACCGCCCAACTCACCAAACTATTTCTACACCTTCAAAGACAGCACCCAGCATGGCGGCGCGGCAGATCGCATTGAAGTGTACGAATTCCATACCGATTGGCTGACACCCGCCAATACAACCTTCACATTGGCAGACACAGTTAACCTCGCGCCCTTCACCTACACCGCTTGCGGGCATTGGGCGATGGATTGTATTCGGCAGCAAGGCACAACCCAACGCCTCGACTCAATCGGCGAATGGCCGATGTTCCGCTTCCCCTATCGGCACTTTGATGATCACGAAACGCTGCTTGGTACATTTAACGTCGGCGGCGGCACGGGCGATGTGGGCGCGGCGATTCGATGGTTTGAGCTGCGTAAAACAAGCGGGGGATGGACGCTCCATCAAGAAGGCACACACGACCCCAACGACGGACACGACCGCTGGATGTCCAGTATCGCTATGGACGGGATGGGTAACATCGCCTTGGGATACAGTGTTTCCAGCAGTAATATGCACCCCAGCATCCATTACGCAACCCGCAATGTTGATGATCCGCTTGGCACGTTGCAAACCGAAGCGGTTCTTATGATTGGCAACGGTTCGCAAACCGTGGCATCCCCCTCCAATAATCGGTGGGGGGATTACAGTGCCATGTCCGTCGATCCTGCCAACGATTGCTCATTTTGGTACACCAATCAGTATTACACAGGCGATCATATCTACAATTGGAGTACGGAGATTGGCGTTTTCACCATTCCTGAATGTTTACCATCCATCCTCATCACCCCGCCAGCATTGAGTTCTACGCAATTAGCCAATACGCAGATTACAAAAACATTCACGATTAGCAATAGCGGCGGCACGAATTTAACGTGGAACATTGGTGAAGATGGTTCTGGCGGCCCGCCTTGCGTCGGGGCGGGTGATATTCCGTGGATTACCAGCATAACCCCCAATGCTGGGGCAACATTGGCTGGTCAATCTAGCACCGTTGATGTCCAGTTTGATTCTGGGCATGTGGGACCGGGTGTGCATACCGCCAATCTGTGCGTATACAATTCGGCTACGATGAATTCAGCTATGCCGCTTCCCGTCACGCTAACGATACTTGCCACTTACGATGTTGATCTGTCTGGCAACGATGCGATGGGCGGCCTGCCCGGTGATGTGATGACATACACCCTGTCCGTGACCAACACAGGCAATATGCCAGACACATACACCGTTACTGTCAGCAGTAGCTGGAACACAACGGCGACGCTGATGAGCGTGTTTGTTGACGCTGGCTCGACTGTACCATTTGATGTGATAGTCACTATCCCGCCGACAGCAACCATCGGCAGTTTTGATGTGGCAAGAATTACGGTCACTTCGTCCACTGATGGTGCGGTGACGGACTTTGCTGATTTGAC
>CAYSDT010000100.1:2780-4312 GCA_964429835.1 uncultured Ardenticatenaceae bacterium
CGCCATCCAACTCTCGTTCCAATTTATCCCAAAACTTGTTATACGCTTTCAGCCGCTTTTTAGCCGCCTTTTTTGCTGGCTTGGTGTGCATACTGGCGACCGTTTTCTCCTGCCAATCGGCCGCACGCCCTTGCTTGATGAGCATTCGGGTATTATGCGGCTTCCCTTTCGCCAAACTGCCAGCCGTCCAATGCACAGCGGCCGTTAATCCAATTTTCGTCAGCTTGTCTGCGTCCCACAAAATTTGTGCTTCAAGCACGGTCAGCGGCTTGTCACGCCACAACCCCATATGCTGCCTGATGGCGTAAGCGACGCGCTTGATCTTTTTTGCGGGAAAGTCGGTTTTGGGCAGGAAGTGCAGAGCAAAAATGGCTCCTTCACGCGGATGGTCATTGCCCGTATCTTTGCGAATATCGTGTAGCCATGCGGCAGCAACGACAATATCACGGTCGCCGCCAGTGAGGTCGGCCAATTTTTCAGCAAGGGT
This sequence comes from uncultured Ardenticatenaceae bacterium, assembly GCA_964429835.1. Lineage (GTDB taxonomy): Bacteria > Chloroflexota > Anaerolineae > Promineifilales > Promineifilaceae > S016-13. The sequence continues at coordinate 3,268 of CAYSDT010000100.1, forward strand.
AACAACGGCCGTTACATGTTCCCATCTGTAATTGAACACGGGCGTTTTTGTTTTGTATCGCCGCTTGGCTTCGTTTATTGTGGCCTGATACATTGCGCGTTTAACGGCCGTTTCCCATGCGGGTTTCTTCTTTTTCTTACTCAATAGATTATCCTTTTCAATGATTCCAGAAGTGGTTGAATTTTACGCAGAATGACTTCATACGCAAATTACCCTTGATCTGTCGATTTGGTTTGTGTTACAATTCCACGAATTCGATAGAACATGCGTTCTTTATGAACGAAAACGATTATGGAACTTGAGTATTACCCATCAAACAGAATACAGGAAGAAACGGCCGTTTACGATCTGGATTTTGACATTCCTTACGAAGAAGAGGCGTGGGGGCATGAAGAATCTGAAGAGTACGACGCTCCCTCTCCGTTATATGAACAACCTGTTTACGAAGAAGAGGTCAGGCAATCGGGTATGCGTCCTCAATGGATGATCGCCCCTGTGGTATTGTTGACAATCGTGATATTAACAATGTTGAGCGTTGCCAACAGTGGCACGGGGGGGAAGGTTGCGGTGGGGCAAACGGCCGTTTCCACAGAAAACACAGCCTCCACTGGCGGCGCGTCCAGCAGTTTCATCGCCCCATACGACAGTTATGTGCTTACGCAGGGTCTGCACGGCTACTCATACGGCCATATGGCAATTGACATCGCCGCTGGCGTGGGGGCGACGATTAAAGCACCCATCACGGGCAAAATTACGGAATTGTACACCGATGCTTACAATAATCCGACGTTGGTCATTGAAAATGAACGCTATAAGGTGATGTTTTTGCATGGGAATTACACGGCCGTTTTAGGCCAAAACTTCAAACAGGGCGACCCCATCGGCACAGAAGGAAACAACGGATACACGATGGATTCTGCTGGCAATTTATGCTACGGCCGTGCTGGCTGTGGCTACCACACCCATCTGAATGTCTTTGATAAGCAACTCGGCCAAAATGTAAACCCACTAGAGTTGATAAACAATTAACAAGGAACAATTAACA
>CAYSDT010000100.1:4412-6262 GCA_964429835.1 uncultured Ardenticatenaceae bacterium
TGTTAATTGTTCCTTGTTCGCTGCTAATTGTTGTTCATCGTGAACAATCTATATCAGCTGCATCGGGTAACGTCGCTTCCGCCCAGCGGCGGTCAAACTCAGCCAGATATTCAGTGGCGATGTCGCTGTTATTGAGGATGATGACGTTTTCATCATTGCTTTCGTTGGCGTTGTCGGAGAAATTTAACGAGCCAGTGATCACATATTTACCATCAATGATAAACACTTTGTGATGGAATGTGCCAGGATTGCCATCCTGACGTACATCGACGCTGTGGCAATACAGGGAAGTCATTTCGCTGTATTCGGTTTGACTGCCGCGTGTTTCAAAGATGCCTTGTACATCCACGCCATCATTTGCTCTCTCTAAAACGGCCGTTCCCAAATCATCATGTGTAAACGAAAAGGCCATAAAGCGGATGCTCTCCTCTGCCCCTTCGATTAACGGGATTAACGCTTCAATTACGTCATCTTCGGCCGCAAACAAAACCTGCACCTGCGTCCCGTCAATCGTCGTCACCTGCTGGCTGACGGTGGATGGCGACGTTGTGCCAAATTCGCCATCCCACATTTCGTCGAATTCACGCTGATACATCGTCGCCACGTCGCCGTCGCCGACGATGATGACATTATTATTATTGCGGAAGCTGCCGTTGCTGGTCAGATTGGTTGAGCCTGTCCAGACGGTTTCGCCATCAAAAATGATGAATTTATTGTGCATGAGCGCAGAACGGCCGTCGTCAATCACTTCAATGCCCGCATCTTCAAGCATCTCAAATTGACCGCCGTCATCGTCGAAATCGGCATCAATGCCGTATTCGTCATCGGTGATCCAGCGCACGGTTATGCCCCGCTCGTGGGCGGCGATGAGCGCGTCGGCGACGGGGGTCAGGTTGAATTCAAAGGCGGCGATGTCGATATAGTCGTCCGCATCGTTGATGTATTCGATCAGCACGGCGGGGATGGAGCCGTCTAAATTATTGGGGTCGTATTCGCCGCCGGGTGTGGTGAAATAAAGCTGCCACCAATCGCCGCCGCTGCCCGTTGAACTGCTGATGGGGATGGATGGATAGTTTTCTGACGGGGCGATGGTGTCGTCTGTTTCAAATACGCCCAGTGGGTCAGAACCAGTGAACAGGTAGTATAAAAAGAGGAGTATTAAGCCGATGGCAACGATGCCGCTTGCTGTTTTTTTCCCTGTACCAGATGGTTGTCCTTTACTCATTATTGTCTCCACACTCTTTATATAATTGGGTACTGATTTCGCCGATGAACACTGATGAAAAGCAGGTGAAGCCAATCAGTGCAATCAACGTAATTAGTATTCAGTTCTCTGGGAAATAAACGGTTCCTCTACCTCTACCTCTACCTCTACCTCTATCTCTATCTGTGTCTGTGTCTGTAATTGCAAATCTAGCCACGCGCAGAAGATGTTGACGAGTTGGGTTTGGTCGGTGCGGGCGTGGGTTTCTTGGGCAAAAAGAAGTTGCTCGGCTTCGTCGGCGGGGGCGAAGGTGTTGGGATGAATAACGGCCGTTTTCACCACAACCTTCTTAACCAATTGCAAATTCTTATCCAAATCAGCCGTGCCGCGCTTGCCAAACCAACTGCTGGCATAGCGCATCACCGTTCGCAACGCCCGCAGACGGGGATACATCGCCGCTTCCGCTTCCTCATCATCAAGCGTTTCCGTGTCGGCCACGATTCCCTTCGCCGTTGCAATGCCCCAATCGAGAAGGGCAGTCGCCGCCGCATCATTCAAATCGGCCGTCAGCCGCTCATCTTCAAGAAGGCGTTCAATGGTTAATTGCTCACGATGAGCCAAATCATTATTCATTACTCGCCACTCG
>CAYSDT010000100.1:6362-8760 GCA_964429835.1 uncultured Ardenticatenaceae bacterium
GCCACTCGCTGCTACTCATCGTCATATTTGAAAGCCCCTTTTACCAACCGCCATAATAGCAGCAACACGACAACTGTCGCAATCACCATCGACCCCACATAGCCGCCATAAGCGATATTGGTCATCATTCCAGAGTATTCACCTTCAATAGAAACAATGATATTTAGGGCGATGGAAGAGCCGATAATCATGCCAACCAGCATAATGCCGATGATAAAATACCACGCGAGGCTGCGTATCCCCTCTACATGCCGATCAAAATCGGAAGCATCAATATAGACTTCAAAACGCCCTTTTTTATACTGATTCAGCCAGCCCACCGTCGCCTCTTGCAGCGATGGCATCTGCTTGGACAGTTCGCGCAGGGTGTTGGTTGCCTCTTTTTTCAAGGTCGCCGTTATCTTTTCGGCGGTGACTTCTTTGATGGCTAATTCTTGCAATACCTGACGGCCAATTTCGACAAAACTTGCGCCGGGCGAAAGCGTCATGGCGATGGCTTCAGCTTGAGTCATCGCCTTGATCGCCATTGTGAGATCGGCGTTCATACGCAGGCCATTTCGTTCTAATACATCAAAAGCGGCCGTTATTGAATCTGAAAAATCGGAGCTAAATTCCAATTGACGGCTGACGCTACGTTCAAAATCACGATAATACGCCTTCTCGTCAAATTCGCGGAAGGGGGTGCAAATCCCCAACACCACTTGCGCCAATCCATGTGCATCTTGTTGCTGCAAGACGACCAGCATATTGATGAGGCTCAATCGCTCTTGCACGGTCAACTCGCCCATCATGCCTAGATCGATGAAATAAATCGTGTCTGTTTCCAAATTCAAAATTAAATTGCCGGGATGGGGATCGGCGTGGAAAAAGCCATCGATCAACATCTGTTTGAGCATGGCGCGAAGGCTGGTGAGCGCGAGCGCGTCAGTGTCTAATCCAGCGGCCGTAATCGCCTCTAAATTGGTGAGTTTGACCCCTTTGATGAAGTCCATCGTCAGCACTTTTGATGTCGAATACTCTTGATAAATGGATGGTACAGAAACGCCCTCAATGACTTCCATTCCCCGTTTCAGACGAATGCCATTGTACGCTTCGCTACGATAATCAAGCTCTTCGAGGATATTTTCGCCGAATTCGTTCAACATGCCGCCTAAATTGATGTTTTTTGCCCAATCGACACGCCGTACCAATACCCGCGAGGCGTTGTACATGATGCCAATATCAGATTTCATCTGACTGCGAATGTCGGGGCGTTGCACTTTGACGGCAACTTCGGTGCCATCGTGTAAGGTGGCGCGATGGACTTGGGCGGTGGAGGCGGCTGCGAGTGGTTCGTCATTGAAGGTGGCAAACAGTTCACTGACGGGTTTGCCTAATTCTTCTTCGATGATGGCGTAAGCCTCTTCGGTGGGAAATGAGGGGACATTGCTTTGCAGTTTAACCAGCTCTGTTTCCCATTCTGGTGGTAAAACGGCGGCGCGACTGGAGACGATTTGTCCCATCTTAACGTATGTGGGGCCGAGTTCTTGCAGTAACAATCGCCCTTTGACGGGGGCGGTCAATGGCTCTGTCGGCTCTGGAATGTCGTAAATCCAATCTTGCATGAATTGGCGAAATTCGCCGATTACACCCCGATCAAATACCATGTCAAGGCCGTAATGAAGGAGGACGTTGTATACCTGTTGCAGGCGCAGGTTTTCTTTAATGCGGTCAAGTCTTGAGCGTTTTCTCATGATTATTCTTCCTCCGTGCTGGCTTGGGTGATGTTGTTTACGATGGTGGTGGAAACGGCCGTTTCTGCGACCATTGTTGTATTTTCCACATACGAAGGTACATGATCCTTATCTTCTCGTATAAAGCCAATCCCTTCAATTGGCGAATGAACGATGCGCTCTTTTTCTTGACTATACGCCTCGCCATCAATAATTGGTGGAGTCAGCCCAAATATATTATCCAGAACCATGCTCAGTACGCCGATGATGAACCCACCTATCAATGCCGCAAAAAGGGAATCAATTTCAAAGTAACTGGGCATGACCCATTCCAGCATCAGCAGCATAATGGCGTGGATGATTATAATGACAAGCCCGTAGGTGATGAAAATGAATGAGAGCGTCAGGAATTGTATGAGTGGTTTTATAAACGCATTCAGGAGTCCAAAGGCAGCACCCAAAATAAGGTAAGAGAGAATCGGAAAGGAATCGATCCCAGCTTTGACCCTGATACCGGGCAGAATCAGGGCTGTTATGGCGATGACGATGGTGTTTACTAATATGCGAACCAGCATTAATTTCCAGTTCACATATAGCTTCTTGTTCCCAAAAACTTCGGTGCGTAGAGCTTTGCTCATAATGAATCCTCCATACTGTTGTGATGTCATTCTCGTGTAGGCGGGAAT
>CAYSDT010000101.1:0-8682 GCA_964429835.1 uncultured Ardenticatenaceae bacterium
GCTTCGACCTTCGCACAGGTGAGGCGTTGACAATGCCCGCCGTTGTTCCCCTGAAAACATACTCCGTCACCGTTGAAGATGGTGACATTTACATCGACGTTTAATACCAAAAAGCCGCCCCAATTGGGCGGCTTTTTGGTAAATTATTTCCCTTCCTGCCGCGCAACGGCCGCTTTCAAAAATGCCTCAAACAGCGGATGTGGACTGTTGGGGCGGCTCTTGAATTCGGGATGGAACTGGCTGCCCAACATGAACGGATGGTCGGTCAGTTCAGCAATTTCAACTAAACGGCCGTCTGGCGAAAGTCCGCTGAACACCATCCCCGCCTCACTTAATAATTCCCGATAGCTGTTATTAAATTCCCAGCGGTGGCGATGGCGTTCTGAAATTTCAGAACGGCCGTATGCTTCTGCCGCGACCGACCCCGCCGTCAACTTGCACGGATACGCGCCCAGCCGCATCGTGCCGCCCATGTCGGCCAAATCATGCTGATCGGCCATCAAGCTGATGACAGGATGATCTGTTTGCGAATCAAATTCGGTGCTGTTGACATTTTCATCTTGCAGCACATGCCGCCCAAATTCGATGCACATCACCTGCATTCCCAGACACAAGCCGAGATATGGCACTTTGTTTTCACGCGCCCAACGTGCGGTTTGAATTTTGCCTTCGATGCCGCGCTCGCCAAAGCCGCCAGGAACGACAACACCATCTAACCCCTCAAATTGCTCCCAGCCGCGCCCTTTTTCCAAATCTCCAGAGTAAATCCATTCAACTTCAACTTGGCGATTGTTAGGGATGCCTGCATGATAGAGCGATTCGCGCACGCTCATGTACGCATCGTGCAGCTCCACATATTTGCCGACAATGCCGATACGGATGGTCGGTTTTGGTTGGCGAATTTTATCAATCATCGCTTGCCACGCGGTGAGATCGGGAGCATTATTTGTTTTTAATCCCAATCGCGCAATCACATAATCCGCCAGCCCCGTCTTTTCCAATTCTAACGGGATGGCGTACAGCACATCCGATGTCGTGGCGGGGATGACCGCTTCTTGCTCCACATCGCAAAACAGGGCAATTTTGGCGATATGTTCTTGTGGAATGGGATGGTCGGCGCGAGCGACGATCACATCAGGATGGATACCAATGCCGCGTAATTCGCGCACACTGTGTTGCGTTGGTTTTGTCTTCAATTCACCGCTGGCTCCAATGTAGGGCAAGAAAGTCACATGGATGTACAGCGTGTTTTCGTAACCAGCATTGGAGCGCATTTGCCGCAATGCTTCCATGAAGGGGGTGCTTTCTATGTCGCCAATCGTGCCGCCAACTTCTACCAGCACCACATCTGCCCCACTTTTATCGGCGACAAGGTGGATGCGTCGTTTAATTTCGTTGGTGACATGGGGAATGACTTGAATTGTGCCGCCCAAATAGTCGCCGCGCCGTTCACGCGCCAGCACATCGGTGTACACGCGCCCCATCGTGACATTGGAATCTTGGTTTAGATTGATGTTGATGAATCGTTCGTAATGGCCGAGATCAAGGTCTGTTTCGGCACCATCTTCGGTGACAAACACTTCGCCATGTTGATAGGGTGACATTGTTCCCGGATCGACATTGAGATAGGGGTCTAATTTTTGCACGGCAACGGTTAGCCCGCGTGCGCGTAACAGTCGCCCCAACGCGGCGGCGGTTACGCCTTTGCCTACGGAACTGACGACACCACCAGTAAAGAAGATAAATTTTGTCATGGGTCTCCTGTTTTGAATATGGGATTGGGCGTGGCAACGCCAAACCCATTGTTAAACAAAAAAACGGTGGGGCATGTTATTGAGGATAACATGCCCCACCGTTTTTAGAGTTCGGGGTTGATTGGTGCGAAAATTGTATTCGCGTATTGGTTTTGATTTATAGAAGTCGGGTAAGGTCTGTAACCGCACGTTTCATATCAAGGAAGATGAGACCTAATTTGGCGCGTGAACGTGCCATTACTGTTAAAACAGCATCTTCACCAACGGACATCAGAACGATAATACCGTTATCACCTTTGATATAAACTTGGTCAAGTACACCGCGACCCAATTCGCTGGCGATGCGATCACCAAGCGAAATCATGGCGGCGGACATGGCGGAAATACGGTCTTCATCTACATCTGCGGGCAATGACGAGGCCATAATGAGGCCGTCTACACTTACAACAGCTGATGCTTCAATATCGGGTGTACCTGCCTGCAAGTCGCGTAGGCGGTCAACCATCATTTCTGTGCGTGATCTCATGCGAAAAACTCCTTCGTTTCAATTCCTTTTATACTCTAACTTTATGTAAGCAAGAATGGGCTGATAATACCATATCGGTTTTTGACTGTCAAACATGGATATGACTAAATTGTGGTAATTGTATACATAAAAATGGGACACTGATTCCACAGATGGACACGGATAAAGAAGCAGAAATTAGTGTCTTATTTCAAAATAGGCTTATCGTTAATTCTTCCTCTGTATTTGTGCGGGAGTGTTGTTTTTCAGCCGCTTCCATGCCTGTTTTAGCGCGTCGATTTCAGCGTTGTTTTCAGGGAATTCACCGTAGCGGACGTTGACGTAGGCGGTTGTGATTTGGCTGGTTTCGGCCGTTTGTTCAGGCCACGCTTGCGCCAGCGTAGTTTGGTATTCGTATGGTGTTTCGGCGGCGGCGCGAGGATAACCTGCTTGCGATGCCGCTTTCTCCATTTGCTGATACAGGCGACGGATGGAAACGGCCGTTTTCCAATTCTTCAACAGCCCCAACCGACTTAACAGCCGCTCAGTTAAGCTCATGTGCGGCAGGGTTTCGCCAGCCAACGGCCGTTTACCCTCACTATTTTCACGGGCGATGAGTGTCGCCTCACGAAACATCTTGCCCAGAAGCAGAGCCACAAATAATATCCCGGCGACCATCAGTAAAATAGTCGTAACTTTGCTATTGGATGATGTCGTCGTTACGGTCAACAGTTCTGCGGTTGCTTCGGCGGCAGCTTCTGTTGCTTCCGCTGGTGGTATGACGGGCATTTGCAGATCGTCCATGCCCATATTCGAGAACAAGCCGTTGAGCAGGTTGACCATCAATTCAACGAAAAGCCCTGTAAGCAGTAAAAATGGGGTGATCAGATAGAGCATCGTCTCTTTCACCGTCGCCCAGAGGATGAAAACGGCCGTCCATACGGGAGATAACCAATCGGAAATAAGCAGGGCAATTTGGCCGCTGATGACGGCGGCGATAATGCCAACGGCCGTTACCGTCCCCCATGCCGCCCCAAAAATGAGAAGCAGCCAACGGGGGCGCAACGAAGCGGCACTGTCGCTGTGGGCTGACGACACTTCTTCAGCACGAACGAGGGCAACGGCCGTTAATCCCATCAGGAAAAACAGCAAAATGAAGGGGATGATAGTTTCCTGTGCGCGTCCATTTACATACCAAATGGATGATGGCACAAACAGCAGCACGCCTATCCGCAAGCGCGACCCTGCGCGGCTGAGATGGAATTGCCGCGTCGCCAATCGCAACCCGCGCCACCAGACGATTAGCGTCAGCACAAACACGATGATGTCTCGCAGCCAGAGCAGGTTGTCCGCTTCGGCGATGTTGCCGTAGAACGCCGCCAACCAGTCAAAATTGAAGAGGCCGCCAATGGGATAAAGCATCAGCCGCATGGTGAACAGGAAGGTGAGCAACATCCCAGCGACCATCCACAGCCGTTGTTTGCGGACGGGCAGCCGCACGGCACTGAGCAGGCGGGTGAGGTTGAGTGCCAGTAGTTGCACCAGTAACAGCCACAGGAAAAAGGTCACAGACGGCCAATATCGCGCCCAACTCATCAGCCCAAACGCAAGCGGCACAAGCACGGCCGTATCCATCACCGCCCAACTGAGGTAGAGCATTTCCCGTTGCAGGTAGCCCCACACATAGTCGGGGACGATGGGGCGCGGGGGGGATGGGAGCGTGCGGCTCATCGGTTTTTCTCCGCAGCGACGAGGTTGTGCAGGGCAGATTCGGTCGCGGTGGGGGTGTATGCTTGGAAGGCGGGCAGCGTGCCGGGAATGTGATAGACGGTGATGTTGCCCATCAGCATAGGCGGGGGTTCATTGGCGAGGGAGATGAGGACGATGCGGCGGCCTGCTTCCTTGAGGCGGATGAGGTTGACCATGATTTCTTCGGTAACAACGGCCGTTATCAACACAATCGTCGCCGCCCACGGCAACCCCGCGCTTTCACGAAACAACATCCGTTCGATGGAGCCAGTGGCGAACTCCGTCACCGCCGCCAATGCTTCCAAAATGTGCATTAACTGGTCAGGCGAACGGCCGGCAGGGACGCGGATCGGCTGGTCGGAATTGGGCAACGAGCCGTTGGCGTACATGCCCACGCCCCATCCATTTTCCGCCCCATAATTGGCGATGGAACCAGCCACGCTGACCGCCCGCTCTAGCAAAATGGGGTCAAAACCAAGCCAATGTTTGGCAAAGGTGGCGACGTTCAAGAAGACGACCATCGTCATGCCCGTCGAGGGATCGTACACTTTTGTTTGCAACTGCCCGCGCCGCGCACTCGCTTTCCAATGCACATCGCGGAAGCGATCTTGCGGCTGATAATCGCGGATGCCCTGCGTTTTGATCGGGTCAGTGAAGAGGCTGTGTTGCACTTTGACATCGCCAAATGGCTCTTTTGCGGGCAGACCAAGCTCGGTCAGCGGCCAGATTTTGGGATACACGACGATATTATCCAGATATTCGCGTGTTTGCCCGATGGTGAACAGCATGAAAATGTCGCCAGATGTGTACTGCACGGGGCCAATGCGATAGTAGCCGCGCACGGGAAATTGCAGGGTGACGCGCCGCTCGGCTTGCTCGTGTCCTGCCATCGAAAAGGTTTGCTGCCATGCGTAACTATCGGCGGTTTCAGCGGCGGCTCTGGCAATTGGGTCTGCATCTATGGGGGCGATGGGGAAGTGGTCGCTGATGCGTAACCATGTCAGGGGGAGGGTTTTGTTGTTGGAAATAACGGCCGTTAATTCCACATCTTCCTCTGGAAAGACGCGCGTATGGTCAAAGGAACGTTCGTAAGTGACCCCAATCAGCGCACGCTGTTTCCACAACTGGCTGATGGCGGCGATGGTTAGCAGCATAAATCCCAGCGTCAGCAATCCGGGATTGCGCTCCAGCCAGAAGCCCACGGCCAGCAGGATCAGCGCAATGCTCATCCATGCGGGGCTGAAAATGCTGTTTTCGGTTTCGTGCAGCAGCGTGCCTTGTGGTTGGGAGGGGGGGGGTGGGAGCATTAGGGCTGAACCAGCTACGCTTCGCCAGCCGCATGTAAAGTAATGTCGATTATTTTTGCGCTTATGCGGATATTATGTGATAGCAAATCAGATAGTAATGGTTTGAGTTCTGTTATTAATCCTTCTTTTTTAGCCATCAACAACAGTCCCATCGTCCCGATTACGGTAAGCCCTTTTATTTTTGCGAATCTTCTTGCTTTTAGATCGTCAATTAAAATGACATCTGGGTGTTGTTCTAATGCCAAGATGATGGCTTCTGCTTCGCCTGCCCCTATATCACTTAGCAGGATGTCAACTGCCATTTTGTTTTCTACGCTTTTTGTTTTGTCGTATAAAAATGCTTTTAACTCTTTGGCGAATGGTTTGCCTGACCGTATAACTTCTTTGTAAACGGCCGTTGGCACATATATTTCCTCATATAAAAATGTAAGGACATCTAGTTTTCCGATGATTGCAAGGGATATTAAAGGTGAGGAATCTGAAATAATAATCATCTGCCCATAACCCACTCTACTTCTTCCTTAAAATCATCTACATCATAATTTATGACAGCTATTCCATGTTCGCCCAGTTCAAGCATAAACGCCGTTTTGTTCATTTCTGCCAGTTCTGATGCTTTGCCCATTGATAATTTTTGCATTTTATAAAGTTCCATAGCTGCATACAACTTCATCTTTTTTACAAAGTCATTTTTTGTTTCATTCAATGTGTAGAGTATCTCTTCGGGAACACTCAGCGTTAAGGTTGTCATTTTCATATCATTTCACCGCTGTCTTTTAATTGCCTATTCGATCCAATTTTGATGATGTTTGCATTATAGCATATTCGTTGTTGTGTGCTGTAGAATGGGAGGGGTCATATAGGGCAATCGCATGAACAGAAATTTAGGCGTATTTTTAAACCCATCGGTTAAAAACCGATGTCTAAAACAAGAAACGCGCTGAAAGCGCGTTCAGAACAGCCCGCTTTCAGCGGGCTTTGCCTATCAGGCATCGGTTTTCAACCGATGACGTGCTTCATGCGATTGCCCTAAGGGGTCATATTATGGTTGGGCTTTTATGTGTGGGAAACAAAAACGGCCGTTATTAACGGCCGTTCCTCCCTCCATCAGCCCCACATCACCCGCGCCCTAGATACGCTTCCGCCAAATCAACAACGACCTCTGGGGCGATCCAGATATGCCCCTGCGCCATCAGGCTCGCTTGTCTGCCGATGCAGGTGTGTGTCTGCCAGAGCCAATGTGCATCTGGCATGACCCAGATGCCATCCTGCTAGAGTTGGCGACGATCTCCATCGCCCCAGATGCCATCCTGCTAGAGTTGGAAGATGATCTCCATTATCCCAGATGTGACCCTACTGGAGTTAGACAACATCTTGGCCCTCCCAGATGCCGCCCTGATTGAGTATGTAATTGTGACATGGTTCATTTTCAGTAAAATGATCTTTACATTCTTGGGCATGGCAACGCCATGCCCCTACTGTACGGGTTTGGCGTTGCCAAACCCAACCTCCAAGAACTTCCGCCAGCGTGTACTAGTGTTCAGTAATTTAATCTGATAGCGGAATCAGAAGGTGATCGGCAGATATGTCGGCTAAGGGAATCCTTGTCCCGTTATCTGGCTGATACCAACCTATTGACAGCCACTTCAAATCATCAGATACGGGTTCTGGCAGTGTTAGGCGGTGAATTTGCACCAATACATCATCTGTATGCCAATATGCAGTTTGCACAGCCAACCCATCATGCTGGGCTATGATATTGCCGTCTGAATCTAAAAGATGGGTAAACATTGTCAGCGGCATTGGTGATGGCTCATCAACTTGCCAATAACTGAGTATTTTGAGTTCCGAAGCTGATGTCGTGTCTGTTGTCAACCACTCATAACCTAAAAAGGAAACGGCCGTTTCCAATTTAACTGGCAAATCTACAGCAATAGGTTCTGCCAATTCAGAACTGCCGTCACGGAACACCTTTGTTTGCACTCCCGAAGCATCGGTAATGAATTGGTCTAGATCAACATCAAAAAGGATCGCATCTCCCTCTGCTTCAAGCACACTATCTGAAAGAATACGGTCAGCCAAATCGGGGTCTAACGCATCTTTGCTTCCCAATAAAATAATAGTTCGCCCAGCAGGTAAAATAAATCCATCCTGTCCATTTGCCCAACGCGGTCGCAAGTCGTTGGTATGCAGTTCTTGTTCGATGTAAGCAGCGGGCAATTGTGCCAACGATGCCCCAGACAGCACGACATCCACCGCAGGCGCGTTCTCATCTAATAAATGCGGTACTTCGTAAATAAGTATCGAATGTCCAATATCTGCTACAGGTTGCTGATCCCAAAACCAAGCAAACAGTTGCGGATTCTCCTCAAAATGCGCTCCCATCAGGTTGGCCGCACTCAACGCATACTTGCCCGGCAGCGGATAATCTGGATGATAGTCGCTTTGGGCAGCAGATTTATGAAGCGGCCAACTTGGTAATGGATTATATTGAATATCGTAATGCTCTGGTGGGGTTGTGCCAAAATAGCTCAAAAATATGGGGGACTCATCTCCCTCATCTACTAAGAAATCGCGCAAACCGACAAGGTCTTGCCCCCAATCTACATCAGATACGACTAATCGTTGTCGCCCTGTATCACCAACGGCCGTTTCGTTAAAATATGTTAGAAAGTACGGGTAGGTGTTTAATGTAGACGAAGCTAACCAAGCCAGCAGCAGTACGCCCGCCACACGATGCCATCGTTTTTGTACTAAAGAGAGGGAGTTACCCGCTAAAATAAACATAAACGGCCAAATCGGCATTAGATAGCGATAGCCCAGATTCAAAGAGGCGGTAACGGCCGTTATGAAATAGATCATTGGCAACAGCCATAAAGCAATATCTTTACGCCAATTGCGCTGACGAAAAAACTGCCACAGCCCAGCTAAGATAAATATCATCGTCGGCAAGGGTAGTTTGCTTAAAACGGCCGTTGGAAAGAACGCTAAACGCCCGCCTCTGTACACTTCGCCATTAAGATAAGCCAAATCTTGACGATTTAACCGTTGCAGCAAATCCCAGAATTCTTCCCAATGGTACGGTGCTGGCACGGAAAATGTTAAGAACGAAACCGTCCCCCATTGAAAGCCGTATATTGCCCAAATAACAACTACACTTAGCAGCGATGCACCTATCAGTGCGCGTGCGCCCAGCCAAATGCCGTTCCATTTGCTAGCAGCTTGTCGGAGAAGTCTGATTTTATTGATTTTGTACACTGATTTCGCAGATAAACACTGATTTTTTGCTTTTTTATCAGTGTAATCAGTGTAATCAGTGTAATCAGTGTACAAAAATTCTTTCTCCGACAGCCTGCTAGGCAAATTT
>CAYSDT010000102.1:0-1157 GCA_964429835.1 uncultured Ardenticatenaceae bacterium
GCGATGGATTGGGAGATGAAGCCGTTGATGATCTCATCAATACGGCCGTTTGTAATGTTGTTTGCGATTTTATCCAAAACACGTCCTGGCACAAAACGCAATCCCGACGGCGTGGGCAAATCTGCCCGCAACTCAACTTCATAAATCACCCGCGTATGGCCGCCAAAGGGCATAAAGCGCGAGGTACTGCGAAAAAGGCCATGACTGCCACAACTATTAAAACTGCTATGTGAACGAACGGGGGGATGGTTATCAGCGGCATTGACGTAGAGGACTTTTTCTTTGTAATCAACGGCCGTTTGTAAATCGCTGTAAATATGAATCTGATACGTCCCCAACTCCTTCGTGTTGTACATCACCCGCATCTCATTGGGGGCAAATTTCTCTACCATACTGATATGGGAAAGGCAGGACACGATACGATCCAAATCGTCATAAAAGGCAATCGCATGTTCAACACTGGTTGGAAAAATGAAGTCGCGCCTGGTGCTACCGCCGACTTTAATCATGAATACTACTCCGCTTGTTGGGTCAGGATGGCATCAAGTTTGGCAGAAACGGCCGTTAATTGCATATGTAAATCGTCCACTTCTTGCCGTGAAGGGACATTATTATCAGCGATATATTGCTCTACAGCTTCTTCATCAGCGTTGCTGTTGCTCCACTTGCTGGGATCAAGCAGCTTTTGCCGTAAACGCGCCCCCTCTTCCTTCGCCAATTCACCATGATTGATCAGCCCTTGTAATCGCTTCTCAATCTCTTCGTCAACCTGACGGAACAGGTCAAGCGGTACGCTGAGGGAGCGGCGCAATCCGTTCATCGTGTCGCCGCCCGCCTGCACCAACCCTGTAAGGACTGAGGTTGGCAAAAAGCCGCCGCGCTTCTTTTCTTGTTCAAAAATGATTTGGGTGAGGGTAACGGCCGTTAAATTTTCATTCGTCGTGTAATCCACAATCTGCACATCATCACCCGCCCGAATTAGCTCCGAAATGCCATTCAGCGTGATATATTTCTTTGTTGCCGTATTGTAGAGCTTTCGGTTTGGATACCGCTTGATGGTGATCATGTACTCTCCTGAGTAAAGGAAGGCAACGCGATAATGCGCCATCACTTCCACTTGTCGGCTAATAGTATAAGCGGGATCGGGCGGGATGCAA
>CAYSDT010000102.1:1257-2846 GCA_964429835.1 uncultured Ardenticatenaceae bacterium
CGCCATCACTTCCACTTGTCGGCTAATAGTATAAGCGGGATCGGGCGGGATGCAAGCACAGAAACCGGAAAGAAACAGTCAACTTCCAACAATCAACTGAAAACTAAAAACGACCCGCTAACGGGTCGTTTTCAGTTGACTGTTTTTAGTTGATTAGCATCACTCTTTCCACGCTCTGCGTGGAATGCTCTTCTTCGACGCTCTGCGTCGAGTGGGACGCAGAGCGTCCCGATCTTCGTTCCACGCGGAGCGTGGAACGAGGTCGAGGTTTTATCGCCGCCGTAAAAAGGCAGGGATATCAAGGTTATCAACCGAATACGTCTCAGGTGATGATTTTGGTGATGGTGCAGGCGCAGATGAAACCGACACAGACGGCCGTCTTTCCGTCACAGTCCGCCGTGGCGCACTCTCTCGCGAGCGCAGCATTTGCCGCGTCATCGGCGCACCATGATCGAAGCCAGTCGCAATGACGGTGATACGAATCTCATCACCCATGTTTTCATCAATAACCGCCCCGAAAATCAAGTTCACATCGGGATGTGCCGTTTGGCGCACCACATTGGCCGCTTCGTTGATTTCGTACAAGCCCAAATCCGCGCCGCCCGTCACATTAAACAAAATGCCGCGTGCGCCGTCAATCGTCATGTCCAACAGTGGGTTCGCCAACGCTTGCTGCGCGGCCATCGTCGCTCGATCTTCGCCGCTGGCCGAGCCAATCGCCATCAACGCCGCCCCGCCCATCGACATAATCGTATGCACATCGGCAAAGTCAAGGTTGATGAGGCCGGGTGTAGTGATCAGTTCACTGATGCCCTGAATGCCCTGACGCAATACTTCATCGGCCAATTTGAACGAATCGACCAGCGTGACGCGCTTATCGGCCGTTTCCAACAACCGATCATTGGGAATCACAATCAGCGTGTCCACATGCTCTTTCAGCCGCTCAATGCCTTCTTCGGCAGCGCGGGCGCGATGGGTTCCTTCAAACATAAACGGCCGTGTGACCACCCCAATCGTCAACGCCCCTTCATCACGCGCCGCTTTAGCGACAATTGCCGCCGCCCCCGTGCCAGTGCCGCCGCCCATACCCGCTGTCACGAACACCATATCCGCGCCTTGAACAGCTTCATGGATCATTTCCAATGACTCTTCGGCCGCCTTATTACCCACCTCTGGATCGCCACCAGAGCCTAAACCGCGTGTGGAGCGTTCACCAATTTGCACTTTACGCTGTGCCAAACTCAGCTTCAATGCTTGTTCGTCTGTATTGACGGCCACAAAATCCACACCGACAATGCCTGATTCAATCATGCGACTGACCGCATTATTACCGCCGCCACCAACACCCACTACACGAATCAACGCCGTCGCTTCAGCGATTGGCATTCGTGGTGCAGGCGTTCTTTTGACGACTGGTGGTTTAACGGCCGTTTGTTTCACAGTCACTGGTTTCTCACCCCGCACAACAGGTCGTTGCACCCGCCGCCCATCATTTCTTCTACTATTACTATTATTGTTATTACTCTGCATATCCATAAAAATCACCCAATCCCTCTGCTTAAAACTACTCTACATTAGACCTGACAGGT
>CAYSDT010000102.1:2946-5668 GCA_964429835.1 uncultured Ardenticatenaceae bacterium
ATCTCTACAACTTCCATTGACAATTGACAATTGACCATTAACAATTGACAATTCCCTACCCTGGCAACAATGCCTTCAAAAAACCACCCATCCGTCGCCCCCACATCGCTTTGCTGTCACGGGGGCGATAGGCGTAATGATCAGCCATCGCCCAGCGCAGCAAGCCAACGCTGGAAGCGTAAGCGGGGCTGTCGAGGGCATCAACCAGCCCCACGACTTTCTTAGGGACGGCAACCCGCGCTGGCACATTTAATACCCGTTCAGCAACGGCCGTTATGCCCCTCAACTGCGCCGTCCCGCCCGTCAACACAATCCCCGCAGGCAGCAAACCGCCATACCCAGATCGTTTAATCTCTTCCAAAATCAACTGAAAAATTTCCTCTACTCGCGCTTCAATCACATGCGCCAAATCTTGCCGCCCGACACTGATTTTTTCACCGCCAAACGGTTCAACCGCAAACGTAAAGTCAGGATCGATTTGAGCAGGGCGGCAATCGCCGTACTGAATTTTGACCTGCTCGGCCACTTCAAATGGCGCACGCAAACCGATGGCAACGTCGTTGCTGATGTGATAGCCACCGATAGCGAGCGTTTTCGTGTGCCACACCTGCCCCTGCATGTACAACGCAATATCCGTCGTGCCGCCGCCGATGTCGGCCACAATTACGCCCATTTCGCGCTCGTTTGGCTCTAAAACGGCTTCGCCAGCGGCCAGCGCGTTCAGCACATATTCGTCAGCATTGATACCCACGTTGCCCACGCATTGCGCCAAATTCAGCAGCGCAGGCTGGTCGGCAGTGACGATGTGCGCTTCGACTTCCAGCTTAAATCCGCGCATTCCAACGGGATTGACAATGCCGTGCTGCTCATCAACCGTGAATTGGCGCGGGATGAGATGGACGATTTGCTGATTGCGCGGCAGTTGAATATCCTGCGCTGCCGCCAACACACGCTCAACATCTTCACGGGTGATGGGTTCATCGTTGCGCCCCACCCCAACCGTGCCGCGATTATTAGTCGAGTTAATATGTTCGCCTGAAATAGTCACAACTGCTTCTGACAAATCATACCCCGACGTGCGCTCAGCCTGCTCAATCGCTTTGGCGATGGCCGTCGTCGCTTCTGGCACATCTGTCACCACGCCACGCCGCATTCCGCGTGCAGGCTCCATCCCCACGCCAATAATACGCAATTGTCGATTGCTCACTTCGCCGACAAGGGCGCATATTTTTGTTGTGCCTACATCCAAACCAAAAATTATTTCACTCATACCAATTCCTAGATAGAGACAGGAGACAGAGATAGAGGGGCGGGCATGGCGTTGCCAACCCCCTCTCTATCTCTACACTCTACACTCTATCTTGTCGCATAATACGGTTTTTCTTGATTGCTGACGCTGATGTACGCGGGGGTCAATCCGCGTGATTCCAGATCGGCAACGATGGCTTCGTAGACGACCAATTTTTGGTTCATGTCTGTGCCTTCGCCAAAATATGCCCGCCAGCCGCGCCCATCTTGATAACTCAGGCCGCCTGCGGGGCGGTAATACAGTTGGTCGATGTTGGGGCGCAATTCGCGCAACATCAACGCGCCGTCAAGCACGGGCTGGGGCATGAAAGCAAGCGATGTAGAAGAGGATGGGGGGGTAACGGCCGTTTCCTCCCCATCTTCTTCTACATCATCAACTTCAACCTGCGAAACGGCCGTTTGCACTTCCGATTCCACCACCAACAGCCCTTCCGTCTGCCCGCGAGCTTCCATAAACGTCCCGCTATCTGTTATCCAATACAATTTCCCCTTGTCCCGCCACAGGGCGACGGGCGTGTCTTCCTCAATCACAATCGTTACTTCGTTCGGCCACGACAGGGTGACGACCGCCGAAATTACGCCGGGAATCTCGCTGATGCGCTCAGCGGCGGCGGTCGGGTCGGCGGCAAAAATATGTGCGCCATACAAGCCACTGGCGGCGATAATGTCCCCTTCCAGCGCGGCGTGCGCCCCTTCCACAGGAACACTGTACAAATAAAAAGTGGCCGTATCGCCCATGAGATAGAGCGCACCAATCGAAAAAACGAGCAACAGTGCGCTAATCCAGCGGCTGGAAAAGAAAAAGCCCTTCACCGATGCCGCCGTGAGCGGAATCCGCCAACGATTACGCCGCCGCCGCTTATTCGCTGTCTTGGGCATGACAACACGCGGCGCAGCAGCCGAGCGACGGCGCGGTTGCTTACGCAAATGCGGTTGCTTACGCAGACGCGGCCGACGGCGCGGTTCTGATTCTTGTGGTTGATTCTGCCCTGTTGCCATAACCTTATCTAATAATGAATAATGAAGTTTTAATAACGAATTGTGAAGTGTACACCTCGTTCACAATTCATTATTCCCAATTCATTATTCATTATTTTCCATGCCTTTCCATCGCTAATTCAATCAATCTGTCCAGTAATTCCGAATACGGCAGCCCTGTCGCTTCCCATAATTTGGGATACATGGAGATGCGCGTAAAGCCGGGCAGGGTGTTGATTTCGTTGACGTACAAACGGCCGTTTTCTCTGTCCATCATCAAATCCACGCGCCCCAAGCCGGCGCAATCAATCGCTTGGTACGCCCGTTGCGCCATCGCCTGCGCTTGGGCGGCAAGGGCTGCGGGCAGTTCGGCGGGGATGGATAAGCCTGATTCCATCGCCGAGCCAGGTTCGGCCAGATATTTGGCGGCGTAATC
>CAYSDT010000102.1:5768-7333 GCA_964429835.1 uncultured Ardenticatenaceae bacterium
GTGCGGAGAATTAGTTCCCACGCCACGATAGGCAAATCGTGGGCGACCATGACCGCCTTGAAAATCGCCTTGTCCATCCCGACTGCCGAGCCGACCACGCCTGCGCCAACGTAAGGAATGCCTGCCAATTCAAGCAGCCCCTGTATCGTGCCATCTTCGCCGTAAGGGCCGTGCAGGACGGGGAAAACAATGTCTAAATCGGTGAGAGCGGCGATGGTGGCTGGTGATTGACCTGCTTCGCCTGTCGCCATTTTTTCCACGACGTTATCACCTGTCAGCCAACGGCCGTTTTTATCAATTCCAATCGGCACGATGTCGTAGCGCGTCTTGTCCAACGCGCCCATCACCGACTGCGCCGACAGCAACGACACCTCATGCTCACCAGATTGACCGCCAAAAATGACACCGATTTTTATTTTATGTTCCATAATTCATCAAGTTACAAGTAGCAAGTAGCAAGTAATAACTTGCCACTTGCCACTTGTTACTCTAAATGCCATTCGCCGACCATTTCGACTTCGAGTTCCATTTCGACATTAAACTCATCGCGCACGGCGTTCCACGCTTGGGCGACGAGTTCGCGCACATCTTCGGCCGTCGCTTCGCCATTGTTGATGAAGAAATTGGCGTGCTTTTCCGAAATTTGCGCCCCGCCAACGGCAAGGCCGCGCAGTTCGGCCGAATCAATCAAATAGCCCGCGTAAAAATTAGCGGGATTCTTGAACATCGAGCCAGAAGTCGCCCCGCTGGGCTGGCTCTGCTTGCGCTGGGCGTTGAACGCATCAGCACGCGCCGTCAGCACATCTACCGATTCGGAAAGTAGTTCAAATTCAGCCGACAGCACCACACGACGAGAAATATCGCGCCCCTGTTCGCGCTTGAGCAAGCTTTCACGATAGCCGTATTTCAGTTCATCATTGCTGAAAATGCGTGCGCCGCGTCCCGGCTCCCAGATGGTTGCCGCGCGTAAAACGCCGTCAATGTCACCGCCATGTGCGCCCGCGTTGCCGACAACCGCGCCGCCGACCGTGCCGGGAATGCCAATCGCCCATTCCAGCCCTGCCAGCCCGTTGTTGATGCACTGCCGCGCCAACGATGCCAAATTCATGCCTGAATCGACGGTGCAAATGACCTTCGCACCGATGTGGCGGAAGCGCACACTGTTGGCGCGATTGAGAACGACCACCCCTTTCATCCCTTCGTCAGCGACGAGGATGTTGGAGCCGCCGCCCAACACAAAATAAGCGATGCGCTGATCGTAGGCCAGATTAACGGCCGTTTCCAATTCATCAACCGTCCGTACCGTCACAAAAAGTTCGGCTGGCCCGCCCACACGCACCGACGTGTAGCGGGAAAGATGGGCATCCGTCTTCACACGATTGCCAAATAGCTCCGTAAATTGCTCCAATACAGGTTCATGTATGGTTTTTGTTGTCGTTTTTGTTGACATCATCATGCGTAACTGTTCCCAATCATCCTACTTTTGATTAAAATCATCTTTTATAAGCTAAAAACGACACTGTATTCATTAAAAATTGCGGTTTAGTCGTTTTTCCTTGCGGTTT
>CAYSDT010000102.1:7433-8668 GCA_964429835.1 uncultured Ardenticatenaceae bacterium
TCGTTTGTACCTGCGGTTTTGTCGTTTATACCTGCGGTTTTGTCGTTTGTACCTGCGGTTTTGTCGTTTGTACCTACGGTTCTATTCTTACCCTGTCAAGGGCGACCCAGCGGGTCGCCCCTACAATTTTATCGCCCGTAGGGGCGGTTCGCGAACCGCTCCTACGGATGTCGTTTCTCCAATGCCGTCGCAATCCACACGCCGACCATGTTGCCATCGCCCGCGCCGAGCGTGAGGATTACATCATCGGGCAAGACGCGCTCGGTGATGTAATCAGCGGCGGCGCGGCGGTCACCAATGTGTATGACATCGGGATGCTCCATCGCCGCCACAGCCACAGTCGCGCTCACGCCGTCCGCTTCCGTTTCGCGGCTGCGATATACGTCCAGCACGACGACGCGGTCGGCATCGTTGAAGCTGACGGCGAAGTCGTCTATCAACAATTTGGTGCGGCTAAAGGTGTGCGGTTGCCACACTGCCCAAATGCGTCGCCCCACATATTGCTCACGGGCGGCGGCCAATGTTGCCCGAATTTCAGTCGGGTGATGGGCGTAGTCGTCGATAATAGCGACGCGATTGGCACTGCTGATAATTTGAAAGCGACGCGCCATGCCGCCAAATTGTGCCAGTGCCGTTCGCATATCGTCAAAGCAAATGCCAGCCGTCAGGCCAGCGGCGATGGATGCGAGCGCATTTTGGGCGTTGTGTTTGCCCGGCACGCGCAACCGCGCCAGCCCCACCAGATCGTCCCCCTGTTGGACGATGAAATCTGTGCCGCCGATGGGGTTAGAACGGCCGTTTAACCCCATCAAATCATATCCATCGCCCATGCCGTACACGATCACCGTCACATCAGGACGGTCAAATTGTGCCAACAACCGTATCGCCCCCGCGTCGTCACCACAAATGATGAGCGTGCCGTCGGCGGGGAGCAAATTGGCGAAGCGCAAAAAGGCGGTCATGTACGCTTCGTCGGTCGGAAAAATATCGGGATGATCATGTTCGATATTGGTGATGATGGCGATGGTCGGGCGTAAGCCGAGAAACATATTGTCATACTCGTCGGCTTCGATGATGAAATGTTTGCCTTGTCCAAAACGGCCGTTTCCGCCCAAAATCGGCAAATCGCTGCCCACAATCACCGTCGGATCAAGCCCCGCCTGCATGAAAATCTGGGTAATCATCCCCGTCGTCGTCGTTTTGCCATGCGTACCCGCAACGGCAATGCCCGTGTA
>CAYSDT010000103.1:0-3638 GCA_964429835.1 uncultured Ardenticatenaceae bacterium
CGTTCTCAGTTAATGACAAATAGATAGGTCAATATCGCACACAACATCCGTTGTAACATCTCAATATTTCGGGGAGACCTGACAGGTTTTTCAAAGATACTCGTGTAAAACAAGAGGTCTGGATGAAACCTGTCAGGTCTTTACCCCAAGTTATTGAGATGTTACCATCCGTTGACAATTGAAAATTAACAATTGTCCATTGACAATTACAATTCACCCGCTTAGGGATTGCCAGATTAAGATGAATAGTGTATAAGTGTTTTGTATTTGAATGTAACAGTATTGTCACTTTGTTTGGCAATATGTGATACGTTGTTTTTTATTGGTTCGTCGTATGAAATAAGGAGATTGAAAATGAATACTTTATCTGTTTTGGCTGGAACTTTATTACAAGATGATGGCAGTGGTATTATTGCTGTTATGGGTGGTTTGTTTGGCACAGTTTGCTGGTTTGCCGTGATGATTATGATCATTGCTGGCTATTGGAAGACGTTTGTAAAAGCGAACAAACCTGGATGGGCATCGCTTATTCCGTTCTACAACATTTATGTGATGTTGGAAATTGTCGGCCGCCCTGGCTGGTGGTTGATTCTGTTCTTCATCCCCTTCGTGAACTTTGTCGTCTTGATTATGCTCAGTATTGACATGGCAAAATCTTTCGGGAAAGATGTTTTCTACGGACTTTTGATGTTGTGGTTGCTAATGCCCATCGGCTATCTAATGTTGGGATTTGGTGATGCTGAATATCAAGGGCCAGCAAACGTAATATAACGGTACAACGCGAACGGCCAACGCGATAATTGGCTTGTTTTAACTAAAAAAAACAGCCTATCCTCAATATGTGATGGATAGGCTGTTTTCTTATGAGGCCACCGAAAAAGTTCAACTTTTTATCCCGACAGGATTTGCATTTTGACGGGCAAAAGTTGAACTTTTTAGTTTCAACACCGTTTACACTCGATTATGGCTTTATTTTTGATTACCTTTGTGGTGTGGGCGGTTGTGCATAGCATAACGGCCGCTTTTTTCACCAAACATTTCGTCCGCAAGCATATCGGCGAAGCGGCTTACGATGGATTGTACCGCTTGGGGTACAACCTGTTCGCCACCATCACCTTTTTGCCTGTACTTTATGTGCTGGCGGTTGCTGTGCCAACAACGGCCGTTTGGAACATCCCCACACCCTACAACTACGCTTTTCTCGCCATCCGTTGGTCGGGGATGATTGGGTTGGTGGTTTCCGTATTGCAGACAGACATCTGGGATTTTGCAGGATTGCGGCAGGCTGCCCGCTATTTTTCTAGCGATGACAGCATGATTCCACCGTCGCACCTTGTCGTGACAGGAACATATGCGTGGGTGCGCCATCCAATTTATACATTCAGCATGATGATGATTTGGTTTTCACCGATCATGACCTTGAATGGACTGATTTTCAACGTGTTAATGTCGATTTACTTTTGGATTGGGGCAACACATGAGGAAAAACGGCTCGAAATTGAATTTGGTCAAGAATATGTGGAGTATAAGAAAAATGTCCCCATCCTTTTTCCTGTGAAATTAAAGAAACGGCCGTAAAATTGAGTCCTCCGAAAAAAGTTCAACTTTTGCCCAACAAAGCGTAAATTCTGTCGAGATAAAAAGTTGAACTTTTTGGTTTCTGTGAAATTGAAGAAACGGCCGTAAATTTGTACACTGATTCCGCAGATAAACACTGATAAAAGACAAAAAATCAGTGTAATCAGCGCAATCAGTGTCCTATTTTGGATGAGGGGAATGAGTGCTTCACCTTTTTTGTAACAGTAACAAATGCGAAATGCCCAATACGGAAAAGGGCGTTTTCTCGGCCGTGTACAACACCTTTTTAAGCAATCGTCCCGCTTTGGGATGCCGATATTCGATATTGTCGTAACCGCCAAAAATACGGCCGTGTTGACGCACATCAACGGGTAAGTTAGTGAATAATTTGAGCAAATTTTTCTTACTGTACACGCGCACATGGGGGGCTAATTTGTTGCGCCATGCTGTTGGCAGATAGTTGACGAACGGTTTGTTGCCGAATTTGTATTCGCCGTGCCAGTAAATGCCGTGTTGTTCGACTGGATACCAGCGATTGGGGCAAAAAATGAGGATGTAACCGCCCGATTTCACCACACGCACCATCTCGGCCGCATAACGGCCGTCATCTTCCACATGCTCAATCACTTCATTGCTGAACACAAAATCAAAGCTGTTGGCGGCGAAGGGGAGCGTTTCGCCAACCCCTTGCGCGATGCCTGCGGCGGTGGGGATGGCTTGCACGGCGCGATCATGTTCAATTTCGAGACCAAAGCGTTGTTGCGTGTAGGGGGCAAAACCTGAAAGATATTGACCTAATCCGCAACCGTTATCTAGGATGACAGCATCATCTAAATTGACGGCTTGGCGAATCATGTCCAGTCGTCGGTCTTGGCCTGAACGCCAGACGTAACCGGGTTCGCCGCGCAGGGCGGCTTTGTCAGAATGGCTCATGAATGAATGTCCTTAATTATGTTCATGTTTGGGGTGGATGATACCCCCATGTAACCCAAATTTGACGGGAGTACATGATATCATCGTTATTCATTTGCAATGTTGTTACTGTTGCACGGCCAACGGCCGTTAATCCCAGTACACGCACACCATCATCTGACCATGTAAAATGCTCAGACCATTGTTGCTGACGGGGATGAAATAAGGGTGTGTTTTTGTTTGTATGGGGGTCTATACCTGTCATTTTGGCGGCTTTGTGCCGATTACAGGTCACGCACGCTTGGCATAAATTAGAAGGGACATCATTACCCCCGCCTGATTCTGGCACAATATGATCAATTTCTAAGGCGCGTCCAATCAGCTTTTTTTGTGTACGACAATAGGCACATTGATGTTTATCCGTGATAGCAACGCTATTTCGTACCGCACGAGAAACTGTCACGAACTAGCACGCTGAAGCAGTTCCGATAAATCGTATCCGCGCCGATGGAGGACTTCAATTGCTTCCGTGCGACGTAAAACACCTTGCTCGTAGATAATGCCTAATTTGTCTTGCTCACTGTTTTCGGCATTTGTCAATGTCCCAAGCCGTTGCTCCTTATCATTTAAGTCTGATATTCGCGCCGCTTGTACTGGTGTCCATATGGTGTCAATAAGCAATAACAAAACATCATCAGACAAACCGCTAAGCGCGTCTATTTCCCGATCCAAATCATTTTGGAATGGCTCGGCGCGAGTAATTAACAGATCCATCGTGTCGGGAATGGAGCGATTCTGCCGCTTTGCGACCCATTGCAGCCGCTCAAATAGTGGGCGCGGCAATTGTACGGTTGCTGATTGTAACATGATGATTACCTCAATTCTTCAAGCAAATAATGCCCATTATAACCGAAAATTGGGCAGTGATGGAGTGCATTTAGTACCTTACCAATGATATTCTTGCACAATATACAAAATAATTGTCAATTGTTAATTGGCAATTGTCAATTGTCAACGGGGGTAAGTATTTTAATTGTTTTTCGCTGATGACAGGTTAATATCATTCACACGCTTCATTGACAATTGATCATTAACAATTGACCATTGACAATTGCGGTTTATCCGCGTCAGGGTGTTTAACTGGGTAA
>CAYSDT010000103.1:3738-5965 GCA_964429835.1 uncultured Ardenticatenaceae bacterium
ACAATTGACCATTGACAATTGCGGTTTATCCGCGTCAGGGTGTTTAACTGGGTAAAACGATGTGAAATGCACTACCGGGACAGGTTTTTTCGTCGTGACCGTCGCTTTCAACCCACAAACGGCCGTTATGCCCTTCAACAATCCCCTTTGCAATTGCCAACCCCAAGCCAGAACCGCCGCCTTTGAACGTCGTTCTGCCCGACGAGTGCAGCATCACCTGCCCTGTCTGGTAAAACTTGTCAAAAATGACCTTGTGCAGTTCAGGAGCGATGCCGATGCCCGTATCCATCACCACAATTTCCACCCCGGCCCCCGTCGCCCAGCCGCTGACAGTGACGCGACCCCCATCTGGCGTGTATTTGATGGCGTTGATGATGAGATGGTGGAATACTTTCTGCAATGTTTCTGCGTCGCCCATGATGTCGGGTAATTCCATCGCTTCAATGGTTATGTCAACATCGCGTTCGGTGGATGATCTGCTTAATTGGCCGCTCACGACACGAATGAGGGTGACGATGTTCATCGGCATAACATGCAAATCAAGCGATTTGCTGTCGATTTTTGCCATGTCGAGCATGGAACTGACAACGGTTTCCATGCGGACAAGCGCGTTGTCGATGCTGTTGGTTCGTTTTTGCAGGTACGCGCTTTGCTGAATATCCTCGTCATCCATCAACATTTGGTTGTTGGCGTTGGCGATGGTTAGCGGCGTGCGTAATTCATGGGAGGCGATGGTGATGAAGTCGGCTTTGGTTTTGTCCAGCTTTTCCAGCAGTGTGTACGCTTCTTCTAACTCTTGGGTGCGTTCGCGCACTTTTTCTTCGAGTTGGCGATTGAATTGACGGGTTTCTTTGAACAAACGGCCGTTTTCAATTCGTAGCACCTCTGATTTATAATAAATACGGGTCAGTGTGGTATGGGCCACCGTTGCCGTAGCGATAGAAGCCGCCATGACGACCAGATAAAAGGGGAAATCATCAATCGCCCCAATTTGCACCATGCCCGCGAGCCAGATGAGGACAGAAACGGCCGTTACCGCAACATACCAGCGCAAAGTGAACAGGGCGACACCAAGTGCCATCATGTAAAAGGCGATGTTTGCCGACTGTTTGGCTTCTTCTGTGAAAAGCAGGCGGGTTATCATGCTGAGGAAAACAAGGCTGGCGACGATGGCGTACAGATGATTGGCGTATGTTGGTGAAAAACGGCCGTTTTTCACCCCGCGAATCAACCCATAAATAATGATGATGCTGATTCCCGCCAGAATAACCCCCGCCACCATCCCTTCTTCACGCAAGACAAAAAGCTGCATGAATGCGTAAATAAAGAACAAAATCAACATGCTGCGCCCAACAAGCGGGAAGCTGTGCAGTTGAATACGTTCAACGGCGGCGCGTAACTGCGCCTCTGTCACGCCATACATGCTTAATTTATCGGGTTGCCACTTTTCTGGAATATATTTCATCATGATACTACCTAATGCTATGCGCGAATTCCATAACATTTTATCGCAAAATAAAGAAGATGCTATGTGGAAGCAGGTGTAGAACAGAGGGGCGCGAATACGATAGAACGCTGATAAAAAACATATTCTTTCTATCAGCGTTCCACCGTACCCGTGTCAAAATGGCCTCTGCTGACGCAATAAACAGATGATTTATTGAACGCTTGGCAACGTGTTGACAATCCCCTCGCCAGATGACATGACAACCAAACTGGCCGTCTGCCCATATTGACTGAATTCCACAATGACCGCTTCTAAATGGGACACAGAAGGGAGCGCGATCTTCAAAACAAACGACGCATCTCCCGTCACATGATGCCATTCAACTACGCCATCCATGCCGCCAATAAGCTCTTTGAATGATGGATATTTTTCTACAGGAACCCACACCTGAACGAAAATTAGCACGGGCAGCCCCACCTTAGGCAAATTTATCTTGGCGTGATACCCCGCGATAATTTCCGCCTCTTCCATGCGACGCACCCGTGCGGCCACCGCTGGCACGGATAAGTTCA
Source organism: uncultured Ardenticatenaceae bacterium (assembly GCA_964429835.1). Classification (GTDB taxonomy): domain Bacteria; phylum Chloroflexota; class Anaerolineae; order Promineifilales; family Promineifilaceae; genus S016-13. The sequence continues at coordinate 5,758 of CAYSDT010000103.1, forward strand.
CGCGCCGACCGATTTCTGCAAACGGTAAACGGCCGTTTTTCCCCAACAACCGCAAAATTTTCCAATCCAACTCATCAAGTTCTTTCTCTGCACTCATCATTTACCTTATCATTTAAGCCAAAACCACTCAATCACCTTCATTATTTTATATACTTTGCCGAAAATCCCCATAAAATAGAGCCGTATCGACAATTTTCAACGAGGTGAA
>CAYSDT010000103.1:6065-8610 GCA_964429835.1 uncultured Ardenticatenaceae bacterium
GTTGTTATCGTTGTTTTTGGACTGCTCTCTCTGCTAAATGTGCTTTATAACTGAAAATCAAAAGAAACAATCAACAGCCAACAATCAACGAAAAACGGAAAACGAATGCTGTTAGATCGTTTTCCGTTGGCTGTTTTTAGTTGACTGTTGATTGTTTCTTTTCTTGCTAATCCCTGCTATCCTATGCGTTCGTAACTATCGACGATTTACCCCTTGTACAGGAGATTATTATGGCTGAAGAAAACGAGTCGCAACGCTCCCCATTGCGGCTGATTATTGGCTTTTTATTCATCATCATTCTGCCACTGGCAGTCGGTGTGTACGCCGCACCAAAAGTCGTGCCAACACCGCAAGTCGGCATCATCCGCCTTTCTTATGAGATTGACGGCTACACGGCGTATGAATTAGGCAGACAATTGGCGTATGCACGGGACGAAACGGCCGTTAAATCCATCGTCCTCATTCTCAACAGTCCCGGCGGTTCCGCCGCCTACAGCGAAGAGCTATACCTCGACGTACTCAACACCCGCGAACAACTTCCCGTCGTCGCTTCCATCGACCTGCTCGCCGCCAGTGGCGCGTACTACATGGCCGCCGCCGCCAATGAAATCTACGCCAAACCGACATCGGCCGTTGGTAGTGTCGGTGTCATCTCGTTCTTGTCCGATGGCGTATTTTTGGAAGAAGATTTGCTCACCACTGGGCCGTACAAAGCGTTCGGCGGCACACGCGATGGGGCTGTTCGCCAAATTGAACGGGCGAAATTCGCCTTTTTATCTGCGGTCAGAAACGGACGTGGTGATCGTTTGCTCATCGACGATGACTACCTCTCCCGCGCCGAAGTTTTCACTGGCGTACAGGCGATGGAGTATGGCATGATTGACGATCTGCTTTCCACCAACGAAGCGATTGAGCAAGCCGCATCCCTCGCTGGCTTGTCTGGTTACGAAGTGGTCGAACTGTACCCCCTCGCCTTTGCCGAAGAGCTAGGCGCGACGGCACAAGCCATCTACCAGCCAGCGGCCATCGACGTGCAAAAGTTGTGGGCAGCCCCCAGCAGCAGTGCTACGGGCATGTATTACCGTTATGTTGAGAGTAGCAAGTAATGCAAGTGTGCAAGTAGCAAGTGGGCAAGTTGCAAGTCTATACTTGCCCACTTGCTTACTTGCCACTTGCACCATGCAAACTTAATTCAAGGACAATCCTATTATGCGTAAAGCAGCTCCTTTTTTACTATTACTCCTTTTTATATTTTTACTGGTCGCGCCCAGCGGTGTACGCTATTTTCAATACAATGCGATGGGTGCGGAAGCTCCCGCCACACCGTCGGCGTATGATCCAGCAAGCATTGCCCCCGTTGGAACCCCCATCGCCAGTAGTTTTCAAGATGAACCCGAACGGGGCGATGGCACAGTTTTGCTCGACATGGCGCACGGCAATCAGTTTGATTTGCACGATATTGGGTATCTAAACGGCCGTTTATCCGCCCGTGGATATGCCGTTGAGCCGCACGAAAGCGGCAATCTCGCCCACGCCTTGCGCTCCGCCTCCGCCTACATCGTCATCACCCCCATCGTGCCGTTCAGCAGCGATGAGATACGCGCTGTGGAAGATTTTGTCGCTCGCGGCGGCCATTTATTGATGATTGGCGACCCCACACGCTATGAATTCAGCGTTGAAGAGACCGATTTTGAGTTCATCCTTCACATGGATACCGACAAAATTCCGCTTAATAGTTTGGCATCCTCTTTCGATATTTTGTACAACGGCGACTACCTGTACAACACGCTTGAAAACGAAGGCAACTTCCGCAACATCCTGCTCCCCGCCGCCGGCTTCGCCGAAGATGGGCTTGTTGACGGCTTGGAACAAATCGCCTTTTACGGCAGCCATTCGTTGACGACGGGCAGCGCAAGCAAAGCGATCATCACCGCCGACGATGACACTTGGTCATCGGCAACCGACCGCGCTGGCGGCTTAACCGTCGCCGCTTCTGGGGGCGATGGGAACGTGGTCGCGCTAGGCGACATACAGTTCCTAAACGAGCCGTATTACACCGTCTACGATAACGGCGAATTCATCGCCCGCATCGCTGATTTCTTGGCGACTCCATTGCAGGGTCGCCGATTGGAATTAGCCGATTTCCCCTACTTCTACCAAGAGCAGGTTGACCTGCATTATTTGGGCGATCCCGAATTGGGCGCGTCTTCGTTTGGCGGCATTGTGGCCTTGCAAGATGCGTTTGCAAGCGCGGGGAAGGAGTTACTGTTAACGGCCGTTTCCACCCCAAACAACGACACCATCCATGTCGGCCTCTACAACCAAACTGACGACGTGAACAAAATTCTCAACAGTGCAGGCATCACCCTCACCATCGACCCGCCCATCCTTTCCCCCGAAGAATTGGCCGATCTTGCCGATGAAGAGATGGATGATGAAGACGAAGATGAGGATGTTGAGCCAGTGACTGAAACACGCCTGCTCGAAACCCCGCTGGGCAAATTTCAGATGGCTGGCAGCAACATGATCCTCTGGTACGAAGATG
>CAYSDT010000104.1:0-8608 GCA_964429835.1 uncultured Ardenticatenaceae bacterium
TTAGGTACTTACCCTAGATTTTTGAGAAGATACCATAATCTGTTGTTAAAATCGGTCAACACGGAATGGTGCTAAATCGAGCGACGGCCGTTTTCCTTCAATAATCTCTGCTACCAGTTTCCCTGTAATCAACCCCTGCGTCATGCCCAACGTGCCATGCCCTGTCGCCATAATCAGGTTATCAAATGGGCTGCTGCGCCCAATCAGGGGCAGATCATCTGGTGTTGCGGGACGGAATCCTGACCAAACGGCCGTTTCTTCCAAATCCTCCATCCCCGTCAAATACTCATGCAGATTGCGCCGAATCGCATCCACCCGCCGCTGGTTGATGGATGGGTCGTAGCCCGCCAATTCCAACGTGCTGGTGAAGCGCAAGCTGTCGCCCATTGGCGTGACCGCAATTTTGCGCTCGGATAAGGAAAGGGGGATTGATGGGGAGGATAACGGCCGTTTGTATGTCACGCTATACCCTTTTGCGGGCTGGATGGACAGTCGCACGCCCAATTGACGGGCGAGTATCGGCGACCACGCTCCCGCCGCCAGCACCACTTGATTGGGCTTGAACGTGCCGTCTGTTGTCACCACTTCGGTGATTTTTTGGTCGGCTGTTTTGAAATGAGAAACGGCCGTTTTTGTTTTAATCTCCACGCCCCGTTCTTGCGCCACCCGCGCCAACTCATGCACAAAGCGGTCAGGGAGCAAATGCCCATAATCGGCCGCATAAATCCCACGAGTGATGGCTGGTTGTACATTTGGCTCCATTTCACGCACGCCAGCCTCATCTAACAACGTCGATTCCACTCCGTATTCACGCAGCAAAACGGTCATAGGGATGGATTTGTCAAATGCGTCCTCATCGGTGAAAAGGATGAGCCGCCCTTTGCGCTCGTAATTGAAATCCATATCTTCATTTGCGAGCAATTCATCAAACAGATCAAAACTGGCCTGCCCCATCGACAATAAAACCGAGATAGATTGAAGCATCTGTTTTTCATTACACGCGCCACGAAACTGCCATATCCAGCGCATCAGATCAAAATTCAGGCGTGGCTTAATAAAGAAGGGGCTTTCAGCATCCAGCATCCATTTCAACCCTTGTGTGAGAACGCCCGGAGCGGCCGTTGGGATGGCAAACCCATTAGCAATCAACCCCGCATTCCCATGCGAACTGCCAGAGCAGACGGCATCTTTTTCGATGAGTGTCACCGACCGTCCCTCTCCAGCTAAATAATAAGCAGTGGCAACACCAATAACGCCGCCACCAATAACAAGAATATCTTTTTCTTGGGTCATCAATATATGCTCCATTTTCGCATCACGAACGATTATATATGCAGTTAGAAGATGCCTGTTGCCACCCTCAAATTGCAAATTGTAATGCACTGTTTATAGCTGTCAACGTATCTTCTCAATATTTCGGGGAGACCTGACAGGTTTTTCGAAGATACCCGTGTAAAACAAGAGGTCTTGATGAAACCTGTCAGGTCTTTACCCCAAGTTATTGAGATGTTACCTGTCAACAGTATCATAGGGTGATGGCATACTCTTTTTATGACTCTACTGAAAAAAGGTATCGAAACCAAAAAGTTCAACTTTTCATCTCGGCAGGATTTGCGCCATGATAATCAAATGTTGAACTTTTTTCAGTGGACTTTTTTTATATGTAGAATCGGCATGGATTTGTTTTGGAAGTGGACACTGATTTTTTTCTTTTTATCCATGTTCATCAGTGTAATCAGTGTCCACTTTTTGAGTATGTAATCGCCTTAAAGAGTTGTTTTTGACGCGCGTAACCACCCCCAAAATTTGCCGAAAAGCGAACCCTGCTATACTATCTTAGCGTTAGCCTAGAGAAAGTTGTAAGATATTCGTTAAATTAGATACTTATTTACGAATATCGTAAGGATGATATTGATATGGGGTTGCTACTATCAAACAACTTTGAATAACAACACTTATTTTTTCATCACAAGGCGAAGAAAAATCCACATTGATCATAAATCTAACATAAATTTCAAACTGTTTTAAGGAGGTGAGGCCGCACAGAGATTGGCAGGTAAAGTTTGTTTACGCATATTGTAGGTAAAATATTTTCAACAATTTTTTAAGGAGAAGAGAAACACCATGAGTAAAAAAAGTTTAGTTTTAATTGGAATGTTGTTACTGTCTATCGTATTGGTCGCCTGTGGCGGCACCGAGACCGTAACTGAAACCGTAGAAGTAGAAGTAACCCGTATCGTAGAAGTAGAAGTTCCAGCCGAAGGCGGCGACGCAGCCGTTGGTGCCAACACATTAAAAGAAGTACAAGATCGCGGACTCCTCAATTGTGGCGTTAGCGGTGCATTGGTTGGTTTCAGCTATGTTGAAGAAGATGGCTCCCTGACTGGTTTTGACTGGGAATACTGCCGCGCTATTGCCGCCGCCGCTTTGGGCGACGCTGATGCAGTTGAAGGCCGTACCGCAACTTCCACAGAACGTTTCCCCATTTTGCAGTCTGGCGAAATTGACGTTTTGGTTCGTAACACCACTTGGACAGTTAGCCGCGATACCTCTTTGGGATTCAACTTTGCCCCCACCACCTTCTATGATGGACAAGGCATGATGGTTCGTAAAGACTCTGGTATCACCGATCTTCAAGGACTTGAAGGCGGTTCCGTCTGTGCTGGTGCTGGCACAACCACAGAAAAGAACCTGGCTGACGTATTCCGTCAATTAGGTATTGAATATGAAGCCGTTGTCTTCACCGACCCCGATGCTCCTCGTTTAGCTTATGACGAAGGCCGTTGCGATGGTTGGACAACTGATAAATCTGGCTTGGTTTCTAACAAAACCTTGCTGTCAAACCCTGATGACCATATGATTTTGGAAGCAACGATGTCCAAAGAGCCTTTGGGACCACTGGTTCGTCATGGCGACGACAACTGGTTCGATATCGTCAAATGGACAGTCAATTGCACCATCTTGGCCGAAGACCTTGGCGTTGATACCAACAATGTTGATGACATGCTCGGTTCTGACAATCCCGCCATTCTTAACCTGTTGGGTGTTGAAGGCGACTTAGGCCAAGCAATGAGCCTGAACAATGACTTCTGCTATCAGGTTATCAAACAAGTTGGTAACTATGCTGACATTTACGATGCAACACTTGGTCCAGATACACCCGTAGGTTTGCCGCGTGGCGTAAACGCCCAATGGACAGATGGCGGCATTCTTTATTCGCCCCCATTCCGTTAGAGATTCCAAGCATTACAGATGAATGGAATCGTTCATCTGTAATGCTTTTTCAATAGGTTGGGAACACGGCTCAATATAACAATTGAGCCGTGTTTCTATTGGCAATGTGTTACTGTTCGCAACTTAAAAAATCATCCCCCAATATTATAACCTAATAGGGTATGAGCAATTATCTGGTGCTTTGGTACGCACTGGAAAAGAGGATTAAGTATGGCCCAGATTACTAACTCTCCATCAAAAGGCCCCGAGCAATCTATACCTTTCTGGCGTGACGGCCGTGTGTTAGGTGTTTTTGCCCAGATTGGCTTCATTATTCTGGTAATTATTGTTTTTCAAACGCTAGGCAAGAACTTCTCATCAAATGTGAATAGGCTTGGTGAATCGCAGTTTCTCTGCTCGGATGGCAGTTTTAGCTATCTCTGTGCTTATGACTTCATGTCTAGTGAGGCTGGATTTGATATTTCGGATACGGTTAACGAGTATGTAACAACTGATTCGTATTGGGTTGCTTTTTATACAGGCATGCTAAATTCGTTAAAAGTTGGACTCATCGGTGTCGTGTTGACTACATTTTTGGGATTGGGGGTCGGTATTGCCCGTTTATCTAAAAACTGGCTGGTAAGCAACATTTCGTTGGCATACATCGAAGTGTTCCGTAATACACCATTACTCCTTCAACTATTCTTTATTTATTTTACCGTTTTACTTGCTTTACCTGAAATGCGAGATGCAGCCCAATTATTTGGGTTGCCTGTTTATTTTACCAATCGTGGTATGAGTATGCCTACGGCTCAATTTACTTCATCAACGGCCGTTTGGATAGCCTTTATAGTGATGGCAGCCATTCAATTTCAGGTTGTCTGGATCATATTAGGGCGGCAGGAAGAAAAAACGGGGCGCACCAGTAACCGATGGGGATGGGGGATATTCTCATTCCTTGCCGTCGTTGGCATTGGTTGGTTTGTTGCCAGTGCTGTGTCTGATACGCAAGGGATTATGGTTCCGAAATCTATCCGTATCCGCGAAGTTCGTGATATTGAAAAAATCATGTTGGCTCGTACTGGATTGAATCGCTTGGCTGATGTAGATACGTTAACTAAAGAAGAATTCGACGAAGCTGCTTTGAAATTATGTGTCGTGCGTGATTCTTCTGCCGAAACAAACTTCACAGCCCAGTTACGAAATATAGGAATCCCTTATCAGGTACAACGGCTTGGTCGTATTGATCAGGTCACAGATTCCTATGCAGAAGGGACGTGCGAAGTGATTATCGCTTCTAAATCTGTTTTGGCCGCCGAACGGGCAACATTGGAAAGCCCTGACTCCCACCTGATTGTTCCCACCAAAGAGAAACCGATAGTATGGAGCATCCCCTCATTTGAAGGGTTGAATCTCGCTGGTGGCAGTAACCTTAGGCCTGAATTTTTAGCCCTGTTAATTGGGCTTACACTGTTCTATGGCGCAACAATGGCTGAAATTGTACGTGCTGGTATTTTGTCTGTAAATAAAGGACAGTCAGAAGCGGCTCGCGCTCTAGGGCTGAATGAAGGCCAACGATTACAGTTGGTTGTTATTCCCCAAGCGTTAAAAGTAATTATTCCGCCGCTAATTGGCATTTACCTGAGCTTGATGAAAGATACCAGTTTAGGCATTGCCATTGGCTTCCCAGATATGTACATGGTTTCCTTTACGACGATGAACCAATCGGGTCGTTCTTTGCAATTGATGCTCCTTATGATGTTGGTTTACCTGTTAATTAGTTTAGTCTTCTCTGGGCTATTGAACTGGTACAATTCACGTAATATGTTGGTGGAGAGATAACAATGACAGCAATAACAGAATCATTAACACAACGATTTGAGAAATCTGTTGGAGGACGCTTTAATTGGCGTTACTTCATGCAGGATAATATCACAGGATCCTGGATATTGACGGTCTGGGTAATCGCTCTAACCGCCGCCACCATTTATGTCACCGTTAGTCAGTTGGCCGTTTCGCCTACGACTACAATCATTGTGCTGGTAGCATGGGTTGTGGGGATTGGATTTGCAATATCCAGCGGCTTATTTAAGAAACGCACATCAGTTGGCATGTGGTTACATGTAAACCTGATGAGTTCTATATCTAATATATTGCTCACCTTGATTTTAACACTGATTGTTGTAGCTGGTGTACGCAATTTTTGGTCATGGGGTGTGGTTAATGCAACCTTCAGCCCTGAAATGACTAGTATTGAGGATCGCAATCCAGATGGCGCGACATGGGGCGTTATTCCCGCCGCATGGGACTTGCTGATGATCGGCCGTTTGGATCGGGAATCTATGCCTCGTGTGCAAATGTCATTAGCATTTGTTGTTGTTATGGGTGTTATTACGCTCGTAACAACCAAAGTGGGACTTTGGAAACGTAACGAGTATTTGCGTAAAGGGCTGCTTGGTATATGGGCGGCTTCTCCCATTGTTCTCTACATTTTACTGGCTGGTGTTCCTGATCCAGACCCCTTCATCAATATCCAGACTCTGATCGCTGGGGAAGTTGCTATTATGGCTGTCTATGGATTGTTATTTTGGCAGAAAACGGTCAGGTTTAGCATACCAAGCCTCATTGGTTGGATAGTGATCTGGCCGATTTCCTATGTTATTTGGCAGGCTATCGGTCAAAGCGAACGATTCCCGCCGATCAATGTAGCTACTTGGGGCGGGCTGATGCTCACCATGATCATAGCGAGCTCGGTCATCATCCTCTCTTTTCCATTGGGGTTAGTATTGGCTTTGGGACGACGCAGTGAAGTTCGCGGCATTCCGTGGTGGATCATCTGGCCGGTTTCCATCGTTGCCACTATTTGGGCATTAGCTACCTCTACGACGGAGATATTACCTACGGCGCAAAATACGATACAGAAGATATTAGCATTTTGGCCGATTCTGATCCTGGCTATCGCCTATATCTTGCAGAAAAATTATAGCGGCAATGTCATTGCGGCGGCCAGTACGGCTTTTATTGAGTTTATTCGCGGCGTTCCTCTAATTACCTTACTGTTTATGGCGATTATTATGGCACCGTTCTTCCTCGCGGATGGCGTTATTCTTCCAGGTGTTTACGCTGTTATTGTAGGCTACGCTATTTTTTCGGCAGCCTACATGGCTGAACTTATTCGCGGCGGTTTACAAGCTCTTCCTCAAGGCCAATATGAGGCAGCCGATTCGCTTGGTTTGAATACGCTTCAAAAAATGCGCTTCATCATTCTACCGCAAGCGTTGCGTGTTGTGATTCCGGGTATTGTTGGTCAGTTCATTGGATCATTCAAATCGTCTTCCCTTGTTGCAATCGTAGGATTGTTTGAGCTATTAGGAATCGTAAGAATTATTGTAGCGAATCCCGATTGGCTAGGCTTACGTCTGGAACTGTACGTATTTGCAGGTGCGATTTACTTTACAGGCAGTTTTATTATGTCTTGGTATAGCCGTCGATTAGAAGTGAAGTTAGGCGTGGGGCAACGGTAGGTAACGGGTGGTTGCTAAATGTTGGTATACCTATTCAACGATTAGCAACTCATAATTAGCAACCATTTGGAATGGAGAATGAAATAATGACTACAAATATGAACACAGCTAAAGATGAAGTAATTGTAATTAAAGATGTCCACTTATGGTACGGTGAGTTTGAAGCACTGAAAGGTGTGAGCTTAACCGTGAATCGGGGTGATGTGATTGTTCTTTTGGGACCGTCTGGTTCTGGTAAATCTACATTTATCCGCGCGATTAACCGTTTGGAAGAGCATGGCGCAGGGGAGATTATCGTTAATGGTATTCCGTTGACCCATGATGTGCGTGATATTGCTGAAATTCGACGTGAAGTGGGGATGGTTTTCCAACAGTTCAATCTGTTCCCCCATCTGACTATTATGGAAAATATCACATTGGCACCGATCAATGTGCGTAAATGGTCACGCGAAAAAGCAGAAGAGACGGCTCTAAAGTGGCTAACGCGGGTCGGTATTCCAGAACAGGCACATAAGTATCCAGGACAGCTTTCTGGTGGACAGCAACAGCGCGTAGCAATTGCCCGCACGTTGGCGATGGAACCAGAAGTGTTGCTGTTTGATGAGCCGACATCGGCTCTTGATCCTGAAATGGTTAAGGAAGTGTTGGATGTAATGTCTGATTTGGCAAAAGAGGGGTATACGATTTTGGCGGTGACGCATGAAATGGGCTTTGCTCGCGGCGTGGCGGATCGTATTATCTTTATGGATTATGGCGAAATTCTTGAAGAGGATGAGCCAGGCGAATTCTTCGATAATCCGAAAAATGATCGGTTAAAACTGTTCCTTTCACAGATTTTGCATCATTAAAAAACAGAAAGCCCGACCTCTATCAGAAGTCGGGCTTTTTTTATGTTTGGAGATAACGGCCGTTTTTCCCTACCCATCCCCCCAAACAATGCTATGATCTGCCCCATATTATTTTGGAGGCAACATTATGATTGTAGCAGCAAGCAGCAACGGCAAAGTTGGCATTGAAGCCGCCGTACAGGTTTTACGCGAGGGCGGAACGGCCGTTTCTGCCGTAGAAGCTGGCATTCGCCTTGTCGAAGACAACCCCGATGATCACACCGTAGGCTATGGCGGCTTCCCCAACCTGTTGGGCGAAGTTGAGCTGGATGCCAGCATCATGAACGGCCGTTCTCTCGAAAGCGGCGCAGTTGGAGCCATCAAAGGATACCCTCACCCCATTTCCATCGCCCGTAAAGTGATGGAAACCCTCCCCCACGTCATGTTAGTCAGCGATGGAGCCGAGCGATTTGCGGCCGAGATGGGCTTTTCCCCACAGGATATGCTTACCGAAGAAGCGCGTACCGTTTGGGCAGAAAAACTAGAACGAGATATGCCGCCTGATGTGTTCGCCAACTTGCAAACGCAAGGCGATTTGCGTGATTGGGTGCGGCTGGCGACTGATCCTGAACGGGCGGGCGGCACGGTCAACTTCATCGCCCAAGATAAAAATGGCGACATCGCTTGCGGTGTCAGCACCAGCGGCTGGGCATGGAAATATCCCGGCCGATTGGGCGATTCGCCTATCATTGGCGCGGGAAATTATGCCGATAATCGGTATGGCGCGGCCGCTTGCACGGGCATGGGCGAGATGGCGATTCGCGGGGCAACGGCGCACACCGTCGTCTTTTATATGAAAATGGGGCTGTCGCTTGAAGAAGCAGGCGCACAGGCGATGGACGACTTGAATGATTTAGGCGGCCGTTTTCTGAGCCGAATGCGTATTCTTGCGTTAGATAAAGATGGTAATCATGCTGGATTCAGCAGCCTTGACGAGGGCGTTACTTACATTTACCAAACGGCCGTTATGCCCGAATTTGCCGA
>CAYSDT010000105.1:0-8605 GCA_964429835.1 uncultured Ardenticatenaceae bacterium
CCGCTCCTCATCTCCCCCGCTCCTCATCTCCCCCGCTCCTCATCTCCCCCGCTCCCCTGCTCCCTAAAGTCCCAAAATATACCGCGCAATAACCAATCGCTGAATTTCGCTTGTGCCTTCGCCAATTGTCATCAGGCGGGTGTCACGATACATGCGCTCAACCTCAAATTCGCTGCTGTAGCCGTAACCGCCGTGTACCTGAATCGCATTGCGGCAGACGCGCTCGCTCACTTCGGTGGCGAACAGCTTTGCCATCGCCGCCTCTTTGGTGAACGGCTTGCCCTCATCCTTCAACCACGCCGCCCAGTAAACCATCAACCGTGCCGCTTGTAATTCGGTGGCCGCATCGGCCAGCATCCATTGCACCGCTTGGTGGCGGGCGATGGGTTTACCAAATGTGCTGCGCTCGTGCGCGTATTTCAACGCCTCCTCATACGCCGCCTGCCCAATGCCCAACGCCAACGCGCCAATGCTGATACGGCCGTGATCGAGCGTGTTCAAAGTTTGATGCAAGCCGCGCCCTTCTTCGCCAACCAGATTGCCCAACGGCACGCGCACACCATCAAATTTGACCGCGTGCGTTGGCGATCCTTTTAGCCCCATCTTCTTTTCGGGCGGGCCAACGGTAATCCCTTCTGTGTCGGTGGGAACGAGGATTTGGCTCAGGCTGTATTTGCCGCCAGCGGGATCGGTGCGTACCAGCACGACGATCATATCGGCGACGGAGGTGTTGGTCGTCCACATCTTCGCGCCGTCGATGATCCACGAATCGCCTTCTTTGACAGCGGCCGTTTTTACACCACCTTGTAAATCTGAACCTGCATCAGGTTCGGTCAACGCCAACGCGCCCAATCGCCCTTTGCCCGTCGCCAATTTTGGCAGCCATTCCTGCTTCAACGCATCCGAACCGTAACGGACGAGGGGGCCGAGTGCCAGCCCATTGTGGGCAGAAACGGCCAGTGCCGTCGAGCCGCAGCCCCATCCCAGCTCTTCCACAGCGATGGCGGCACTGATGGCATCCATCTCTGAACCGCCGTACTGCTCTGGCACTTCAAGGCCAAGCAAGCCCATCGGCCCCATCTTTTTAACGGCCGTCCAGTTAAATTCGCCTGTTTCGTCAGTATGACGGGCGCGTGAGCGTACTTCTTTGGCTACAAAATCGTGGACAAAGTGTTGGAATTCGCGTTGTTCTTCGTTTAGTTCAAAATTCATTGGGTCTCCTGATGAGGTTAGGGAAATAATGTGGGGGAATGGTAATGCAAACGGCCGTTTTTTTCAATTCGTATATGGTGATGGATAGGGCGATTGCATAAGTACCTAAGCATATGCTTAGGTACTTAGGGGGAACGCTGAAGTGAGTTTCTAATAAATCAGCGTTCCCCCGTATCTACGTTTATTATGAATTTTTTGTACGGGGATTGGGGGGTAACATCTCAATAACTTGGGGCAAAGACCTGACAGGTTTCATCAAGACCTCTTGTTTTAAACAAGTATCTTCGGAAAACCTGTCAGGTCTCCCCAAAATATTGAGAAGATACATTGGGGGGAATGTTTTAGAGATTTAGGGGCAGCGGCAATGGTCAATTGTCAATTAGAACAATCCCCAATCGCCACCCGCGCCTTCTTCCATCATGGTCGGCTCCCATAATTCTGTGCCGATTTCAACAGTCACGCCGCCACTCATCAACCCATTCCCGATTTTGCGTACTTGATCAACGATAGCTGGCCCATAGGGGCAGAACGGTGTCGTCAAAATCATGGTGATAACGGCCGTGTTTTTTTCATCATCCACCTCTATTGTGCGGATAAGCCCCAATTCAACAATTTCTAATCCAATTTCGGGGTCTACAACGGCGCGTAACGCCTCCATCAAGTTATCTTCTCTTTCTTTTGTCATTATTTTTCCTAAGCTGTTTTGTAAGCGGCCACTCTCCTAACCAAAAATGGGACACTGATTGCGCTGATTACACTGATTTTTTGTTTTTTCATCTGTGTTCATCCGCGTAATTAGTGTACAAACTCTTGGGGGAGTGACCGATTACGCTGTTTTATTTATTTCTGGTGAAAATGTAAATTGGCACGTTTCGTCGCCATGTAAAATGCACGTTTGTTGCTCTACGGGTGTTTGTAGAATAGAGATCATCAAATCTTTATCCAAACCACAAATTTCTATATGTTGATCGCCAACAGAGTAGTAGGGGCAACTGTATTCGACGAGTGTGTACTCGTCTTCGTCACGCTCCCACTCCACGATGAACCCTTCCTCGCGCAAGACTGTGGTCAAATAAGCCAGCCGTTCATCGAAGGGAAGATGTTCAAATTTGCCCTCATGCTCGGCGATAATTTTTTTGGCGATACCGTCAAATACGTTGCCCAGTGCGTCGGGGGGGAGATAATCTTTCAGCTCTTCCAGCAGCCGATTGGTGAGTTGTACATATTTGCGGGGGAATAATTCATGCCCTTTTTCGCTAAGACTGTAGACATAATACGGCCGTCCCACTTTTAGACGCACACTTTCCATCTCAATCAGCCCGCTGGCTTGCAACGAATTGAGATGATGGCGCACGGTGACAGGCGAGACATTGACGGCCTCTGCCAGATCGTCAACCTTTGCTTGATTTGCTGTTTTGAGGGTATACAAAATCAGATCGCGCGTGCTTTGTTTCCCATTATTTTTCGTTGATGCCACCGTGATTGGTTCCTCCAAGTATAATGATTTTAGCCACTATCCTTATCTCTTGGGTGTGATTTTTTTCAAAAATCAGCTACTAAATGCAAAGAGTAGTATAGTCAGCGGAGGGAGATTTGTCAATTTTTGTATTTTTATTAAGATTATAATAAAAATTGACTAGAGATACCCCTCATGCTAAAATTCTGACCGTATTTGAATGATATAATATCCGTATTTGTGGGGTGAAAACGGCCGTTTTACACCATCACCCATCCCCCATAAATCAATAAATAATTACCCCGAAAAGGAGTTTACAACACGATGACTGCAACTCTTGACATCAAAAATCTGCAAGTCAGCATAGCAGACCAATCCATATTAAAAGGAATCAACCTGAGCATTAAGCAAGGTGAAGTACACGCTCTGATGGGGCCGAACGGCTCTGGAAAAAGCACGATGGCCTACACCTTAGCCGGCCATCCCTCATATGAAGTGGATGAAGGTACGGTTCAATTTGACGGTGAAAATTTGCTGGAAATGGCCGCTGATGAACGCGCCCGCGCAGGACTTTTCCTCGCTTTCCAATATCCAGCCGCCGTTCCTGGCGTGACGCTGGCAAAATTCTTACGCCAAACCATCAATTCCCGCCGCAAAGCGATTGACCCTGAAGATAAGGGCATTTCCATCCGCGAATTCCGTAAATTGCTTATTGGCAAGATGGATTTATTGGGCATTGACCATAAATTTGCTGGTCGTTACCTTAATGAAGGCTTCTCTGGCGGTGAAAAGAAACGTGTGGAAATTTTGCAGATGGCAGTTGCCGAACCCAAAATCGCCATCATGGATGAGACTGATTCTGGACTGGATATTGACGCACTCCGCGTCGTTGCCGAAGGGGCAAACCGACTGCATGATGAGTCCAATATGGGCATGTTGGTGATTACTCATTACCAACGTGTTTTGGATTATGTAAAGCCAGATCGTGTACACATCATGTTTAACGGCCGTATTGTTGAAAGCGGCGGCCCCGATCTGGCATTAAAATTAGAAGCAAATGGCTACGACTGGGTTCGTGAAAAATACGCGGAGGCATAATGACCGAATTGACTACAAAACAACAAGAGCAGGAACTCGTTTCTGTTGTTAATCAAGATTATGCCGAAAAATACGGCTTTGCTGACGAGGAAGATTACGTCTACAAAGCCGAAAAAGGGTTGAGCGAGGAGCTAATCCGCACTATATCTGGCATGAAAAACGAGCCAGAATGGATGCTGGAATTCCGCCTGAAAGCGTATGCCCATTATCTCGAACGGCCGCTTCCCGAATGGGGGCCAGATTTATCGGTGATCGATTTCGACGACATCTACTACTACATCAAACCCGCCGATAAGCCGGGCGACACATGGGACGACATTCCCAGCTACATCAAAGACACCTTCAATAAATTGGGCATTCCCGAAGCGGAACAGAAATTCCTTTCTGGTGTCGCCGCCCAGTATGAATCCGAAGTGATTTATCATAATATCAAGAAGGATTTGGAGGAAAAAGGGGTCATTTTTATGGGGATGGATGACGCGCTTGCCACACATCCCGATTTAGTGCGTGAGTATTTTGATACGATTGTTCCGCATACGGATAATAAGTTTTCGGCGTTAAACACGGCCGTTTGGTCAGGAGGCAGCTTCATCTATGTGCCGCCAGGTGTACAAGTTGAAATGCCTTTGCAAGCGTATTTCCGCATTAACGCCAAAAACATGGGGCAGTTCGAGCGCACGATGATCATCGTCGATAAAGGCGCGTATGTTCATTATGTCGAAGGCTGCACCGCTCCCATCTACTCCTCTGATTCGTTCCATTCTGGTGTAATTGAAATTTTGGTCAAGGAAGGGGGGCGATGTCGTTACAGCACCATCCAAAATTGGTCAAATAATGTATACAATTTGGTGACACAACGCGCCATCGCTGAAAAAGATGCGACGATGGAATGGGTGGATTGTAACTTGGGCTCAAAAATCACGATGAAATACCCATCCGTCATTATGACGGGCGAAGGGGCGCATGGTGAGATTCTATCCATCGCCTTTGCGGGTAATGGGCAGCAACAAGACGCGGGCGGCAAAGTTGTCCACGTCGCCCCCAACACGACTAGCCGCATTATATCCAAATCAATATCTCAACGCGGCGGCCGTTCTTCTTATCGCGGCTTGTTGAAGGTGTATGATGGAGCCGAGGGCTGCACATCAAACGTCGTTTGCGACGCGCTGTTGCTGGATGATGCCAGCCGCTCCGACACCTATCCGTACATCGAAATTGACGCGCAGAATGTCAATATCGGTCACGAAGCGTCGGTCAGCAAGGTCGGTGAAGAGCAACTTTTCTACCTGATGAGTCGCGGCATTGATGAGCAGACAGCGACATCCATGATCGTGAATGGATTCATCGAACCATTGGTAAAAGAGTTGCCGATGGAGTACGCGATTGAGATGAACCGCTTAATTCAACTGCAAATGGAAGGAAGCATAGGGTAAAACCTATCCCTCATTACGCACATTCTTCTGCTATAATGGATGATAAAAATAGTAGGCTTCTATGAAAACTGATAAGCTGTTTTACGAATACTTTCAACTGGTTCCTAATGCTTTGTTTGAGTTATTGCAAATTGAACCTGATTGTGATTACGTTTTTACCAGCCCCGTTATTAAGTCAGCCGAACGACGGTTTGACGGTTTACTAGAACCATCTGAGGCTGGCAAGCCGCACTATTTTTTAGAAATTCAAGGGTATCGGGACACGTCTATTTATTGGCGTGGTGTACATCAGCTTGGCTGGTTTCACGAGTTATACCCAGAATATAGTAGCAACGAGTGGAAGATAATCTTCCTTTTTCTGGACGAATCTCACGATCCTGGCATAGAAACATTGGGATCGATGCGACATGGATGTGAGCATTGGCTGATGCGACATAATTTTGATGATTTATTGCGTCAAGCAACTAAAACATCACCAGCATTACACGTCCTTCGTCCTTTAATTGCCAACAATGTAGCGGAAGTAGAGCAACATGTGGCGGAATGGGTCGAAGATATTCGTCACTTGCCCAAGAATCAAGCAGAGCAAGATAAATTGCTGGATTTATTAGCACAATTCATCGTCCAAAAATTTAATAGCCTTACACGCAAGGAGACTGATAAAATGTTACAACTAACCCCTATTGAAGAAACAGTCGTCGGACAAGAGTTAATCATGGAAGGTCGTGTGGAAGGGCAGGCTATTGTATTGACTGACCTAATCTCACAAAAATATGGCGTTCCATCTAGCATTAGTGATATATCCGCATTATCTCCAAACAGTTTGCAAGAATTAGGCCGCTATTTGCTGTGGGCAGATGATTATGAAGATGTTCAGAATTGGATTAACGACCATAAGATACAAAAATTTTAACTAACCCGATATAACTTTATGTTTACTAAAGAAGCTGTACAACAATTATCTGCATCGCTCAATGAACCTGAGTGGATGTTGGAATTTCGATTAAAGGCGTTTGATGTGTACGAAAGCCTGCCGATGCCGTCTGTGACGGATGAAGCGTGGCGGCGCACAAGTTTGCGTCGTTTTAAGCTGGATAAAATTAACCCGTTGTTGAATGGAGATGCTGGTGCTTCCACAAACCTTCCATCATTCCTCAACCAACAACTAACCGAAGATGAAACTGGCGGCAATATGCTGCAAATTGACGGCATCGTCACCGATTTTACGTTGAGTGATGAGTTGAAGGCGCAGGGTGTCATTTTTTGTGATATGCAAACGGCCGTTTCCAACCATCCCGATCTCGTCAAGAAATACTTCATGACCAAAGGCGTGAAAGTGGACGAAGGCAAATTCGCCGCTATGCACGGCGCGTTTTGGCGCGGCGGCACATTTTTGTATGTGCCGCGCAACGTGAAAGCCGTCGCCCCTGTGCATACCGTTTTATGGAATGCCAGTGGCCGCACTTTCACCCACACCCTCGTGGTGATGGAAGAGAGCAGCGAAGCCGTCTTCATCGACGAATACGCCTCTGCGCTGGGTGAAAAAGGGCAGGTTTTGCACAACGGCGTAATCGAATTGCTCGTTGGCGACAATGCCAGCCTTGTGTACGCTGGATTGCAAGATTTTGGTGACAATGTGTGGCAATTCAATCATGAACGTGGTCGCGTGGGACGCGACGGCCGTTTAGATTGGGTCACCAGCATGATGGGATCGCGCCTGACGAAGGCGTTCCAGACGCTTGAACTTGACGAGCGCGGCAGTTGGGGGCGGATGAGTGGAATTTTCTTCACAAACGGCCGTCAGCATCTCGATCTCGACACCGAACAAAACCATAACGCCGCCGATACCACCAGCGATTTGCTGTACAAAGGGGCGTTAAAAGAAAATTCGCGCACCGTCTGGCAAGGCATGATTCGCGCCCTGCCCGATTCGCAACGCATCGACGGCTTCCAAGCCAATCGTAATCTCATGCTCGACAGCACCGCTCGCGCTGACTCGATTCCCGGTCTGGAAATTGAAGCCGACGACGTAGCCTGCACCCACGCCTCCGCGATGGGCAATCTCGACCCCGAAGAGATTTTCTATCTGATGAGTCGCGGCATTGACCGCAACACCGCCATCGAAATGTCGGTGCAAGGGTTCTTCGACCCACTCATGCGCCGCATCCCCGTTGAAGGCGTGCGCGACCGTATTTTTGGTCGTATTGTTGAAAAAATAAACCTTTAACGAGTGGCAAGTAACAAGTAGCAAGTGGCAAGTATCCGCATACTTGTCACTTGTTACTTGCAACTTGCCCACTTGCAACTCCCTCATGTTAGATGTAAACAAAATCCGTGCCGATTTCCCCATTTTGTCTGTTGATGCGTATCCTGATACGCCCGTTGTCTTTTTAGACAGTGCGGCATCTTCGCAAAAACCAACGGCCGTTATCGAAGCGATGAACGCCTATTACCGCACCACAAACGCCAATATCCATCGTGGCATTTATCGCTTTAGCGAAGATGCAACCAACGCCTACGAAGCCGCCCGCGACAAAGTTGCCGCCTTCATCAACGCCCCCGAATCGGCCGAACTAATCTTCGTTCGCAACACCACCGAAGCGTTCAATCTCGTCGCCTACAGTTGGGGACGTGCCAACATCAACGCGGGCGATGAGATTTTGCTTACGGAGATGGAACATCACGCCAACATCGTGCCGTGGCAGCTTTTGGCCGAAGAAAAAAGGGCAATTGTGCGCTACATCCCCGTCACCGCCGATGGCTTTTTGGATTTGTCCACGCTGGATGAATTGTTGACGACGCGCACGAAACTGTTGAGTTTTACGGCCGTTTCTAACGTCTTCGGCACCATCAATCCCACCAAAAAATTGGTTGATGCAGGCCACGCTGTCGGCGCGGTGGTGATGGTTGACGGCGCACAAGCCGTCCCCCATATGCCCGTTGACGTACAGGCGATGGGTTGCGATTTTTTCGCATTCTCCAGTCATAAAATGTGCGGCCCGACAGGGATTGGCGCACTGTACGGCAAACGCGCCCTGCTCGACGCAATGCCCCCCTTCATGGGCGGCGGCGACATGATCCGTCGTGTTACCTTTGAAGGGTCAACATTCGCTGATTTGCCCCATAAATTTGAAGCAGGCACGCCCGCCATCGCCGAAGGCATCGGCTTTGGGGCGGCGATTGATTACTTGAATGCGCTAGGCATGGATGAGATTCACGCCCACGAGCAATTCATCACCAATTACGCATTGGAAGCGTTGAGCGAGGTGAAGGGCTTGAAGATGTGGGGGCCGCCAGCAGGACAGCGCGGCGGTGTGGCGGCGTTCACTATCGAAGGGCTGCACCCGCACGACATCGCCGACTTGCTCGACAAGGACGGGATTGCGATACGGGCAGGCCATCATTG
>CAYSDT010000106.1:0-8598 GCA_964429835.1 uncultured Ardenticatenaceae bacterium
GGATTATGAAAAATGTTGTCGTAACAGGTGTTTCAACGGGGATTGGGTATGCGTTGGTGAAAGAGTTGCTGGATCGCGGCGGCTATCGTGTGTTCGGCAGTGTGCGTAAGCAAGCGGATGTGGATCGGTTGCGGGCGGATTTTGGTGATGGGTTTGTCCCGTTGCTGTTTGATGTGACGGATGAGATTGGGGTGAAAACGGCCGTTTCTCAAATAAAACAAACCATCGGCGACGACGGTCTATACGCCCTCGTCAACAACGCCGGTATCTCCACACCCGGCCCGCTCATGCACATGCCCATCGACGACGTGCGCTACCAGATGGAAGTCAATGTCATCGGTCTGCTCAACATCACGCAACAGTTGTTGCCGCTTTTAGGCGCAGATCGCCCCCTGAGCCCGTCGAAGGGGGCGGCTACAACTTCGACAAGCTCAGTTTCCGCGCGACGAGCTGGCCGCATCATCAACATCAGCTCCGTCAGCGGCAAAATTGTGTACCCATTTATGGGCGCGTATGCCGCCTCCAAGCACGCCGTCGAAGCAATTTCAGACGCACTGCGACGGGAGCTAATGATGTATGGAATTGATGTGATCGTGGTTGAACCTGGGACGACGCGCACACCCATCGTTGGTAAATTTGCCGAGCAGGTAGGGCAGTATGCGGACACAGATTACGGCCGTATGCTCAGTGCCATCAACGCCTCCATTGACGAACGGGAGCGCAACGCCATCCCCGTTGAGCGCGTGGTTGATGCGATCATCGACGGGATGGAAAAGCCAAATCCGAAAAGCCGCTACGCCGTGCCGCGCAAACGATGGACGGGCTGGATCATCCCTCGCCTATTGCCAGATCGGTGGTTTGACAAGATGATTGCCAAGAAATTACCAAGTTAAAAACGCACTACCACACACTTTTTAACATTACTGGACACTGGCGAAAATTGAATCTCAGTCAAGATGTAGGGACGGTTCGCGAACCGCCCCTACTGGAGCGAAATATAAAAAACGCCAGAGTCCTGAACATTAGTGACCTGACCTTCCCCTAATTTTTTGAAAAGATACCGCATCTGTTTGAATAGTTGAACTTTTGGGTTTCAACACCTTTTCTCAGTAGCGCCATATTACCTCACAACATTTTAGTGTTGCCGAGCAGATGGGGGCATTGACGAAAAATAAGCGGTGGTGTACCATCGCTCGGTTTATTTGAAAATGTAAGAGTGATTAGTGGATAAAACTTGATAAATTTCATTAGCATACTGTTATTTTACACAAGTACTGCAAAAAATTGATCAAGTCCCCCCGAAATTTTGAGAAGATGCGAGAAAATATGAGAAATATAAATAATATGGAAGTTCATAACAAAACAGGTCGCCATTTGATGGTTGTTGCCGTAATTTTATTGCCGATGGTGATGTTCTTATTCGTAGCGGGTTCGTTATCGGCACAGGGATTAGAACCAGATGCGGTCACTGATGCTAACTTAACGGCAACAAAAACGGTTGCTGTTGCTCAAGCACAGCCCGGTGACACAGTATCTTATGAAATTATAGTAAGTAATGATGGTGATCTCCCCGCATCAGCTACAACAATTACAGACACATTACCTGCTGAATTGATGGTTATCTCTGGTACGCTGTCCTCAGATAGAGGTGCGAATTTCGGTGTGTCGGGGCAGGTCATTACATGGACTGGCTCCCTCAACAACCATGATCAGATGATACTCTCGTTTGATGCGGTTTTAACAGATACCGTAGCTGCTGGGGTGTTCATTACAAATACGGCTGAGGTTACGGGTACGGGGACATTATTAGTACCAACGGCCGTTTTTGAAGTTATCATTGACCCCCCAGTGTTAGCCTTAACCAAAACTGTAAATGTAAATGAAGCACGACCAGGTGATACACTTTTCTACGAGATTTTGTTGCAGAATAGCGGCGGCTCGTCAGCCAATAATATGGTTATGACAGATACGCTTTCTACTGAACTCACTTACATTAGTGGCACATTAACCGTCACAGGTACTGGCAGTTATGGCATAGACAACAATGTAATAACATGGACAGGCACTCTCACTGACAGTGAATCTGTAACGCTTCAATTTAATGCCTTGATTACCGACACATTGGTTGATGCAGGTGTCATAACAAATACAGTTTATGCAGTTGGCGCAGGCCATGCGCTTTCTGCTACTGTGCAAACGTCATATGTGACAACGTACACGATTTATATGCCTATTATATTCAAGCCATTGCCAGCACCAACGCTTTCACCGATTAGCCTGCCCACTTCACCAGATGGTCTTGCAACTTATCGTGTAACGGCCGATTGGACGGCCGTTGATAGAGCAACTGGCTATGAATTATGGGAATCAGCCTCTCCTGATTTTACCAATCCAACAGTATATAGTGCAGATACAGCGACATCAGTTGTTGTTTCTCATTCCACTGACTATGCAACGCATTATTATTACTGTGCGGTTGCTTTGGGTGTGGTTAATAGTGGCTGCTCTAACATCCATGAACAAACTGGGATATATGTTGATAATTTTAATTCATCCGCTTCTGGATGGGCAATACGCCGTCAAGATACTGATGATGTGAACAATCGGGCGTATTACAGCGGTGGGAATTGGAATGTAAAAATTGGCGGACGTTGGGATTATGCAGTTACTTCCCCACTACAACCCATCCCCTCTAGTTGGTCGTCGGCATCAGGTTATCGCATTGATACTCGTGTCATATTGGGTGATGGCATTGATAATTTGCATAGCTATGGATTAGTATTTGGTGGGGATATGAGCGGCCCCTGCCCGCCTAATAGCCAAGCTGCAGGTTGTTTCAATCATTACTATCGCTTGAATATACATTGGCATGACTCAACTTCACTTGTTATGCAATTGAAACGGATTGATTATCACGATGCTTCTAATAATTCAGGGCGTGGTGTGGATTTAATATCCTCTAAAGATATTTACAATGTCAATCCAAATAGTTGGAATAATTGGACTGTTTTTGTAAAGAATAATGGGGATATAAGCGTATATGCTAATGGAGGGCTTGCTGGTCGGGCTAATGATACGCGATATGTTGGTCATTCAACCTACTTTGGCACATTTTCCTCGGCAGATGAATATCTAGGAACATTGGCTTCATATGATTACTATCGTGTATCCCCATTGCAATAAAATAGCATGATTTTGAACCTTCTGAAAAAAGTGTCGGAACCAAAAAGTTTGATTTTTTGCCTCGACAATTTTTTTGTCTTGATGGGTAATGGTAGACGAAATACACCCGATTCAAACAATAAGGGCGGTTTATAAACCGCCCTTATTGTTTGAAGAAGATCGTGTTTTGGGGCAAGTATGGTGAATTGGAAACGGCCGTTAAAACATATTGATCCTGGTTTTGGCATTGTAATTGCCATCACTCTGCTTGTAATTTGGCCGTTTCTAAGTAATTCCAGCCTGCCACAAGAAACTGATGCTGAACTGCACATCTTTCGTCTGGCAGAACTAAGTTTCCTCATTCGCGGCGGCGAATTTTATCCACGCTGGGCTCCAAACTTCTATCACGGCTACGGCTACCCCATCTTTAATTATTACGCGCCCCTGAGCTATTATACGGGGCTGTTGTTCGACTTTTTGCCAGGCGTTGATGTCGTAACGGCCGTTAAATCCACATTTATACTCGGCATGTTATTCGGCGCAGTCGGCATGTACGGCTTCGTGCGTGACAATTGGGGACGGCCTGCTGGTTATGTCGCAACGGCCGTTTACCTGTTCACCCCCTACATTCAATATATTGACCCTCACGCTCGTGGCGTGCTGCCCGAATCATTCGCGCTGGGACTTTTTCCAATGGCACTGTGGACATTGGACAGATTACGCCGCAAAGCGACGGCGTGGCGATGGATAACGGCCGTTTTATTCACTACCGCCATCATTCTCAGCCATAATCTCATGGCGATGTTGCTATTTGCAATTTTGTTTGCGTGGGCAGTATGGCAAGTAGCAAGTAGCAAGTTTGCTCCCCCGCTCCCCCGCTCCCCTGCTCCCCTGCGCCTCATCTCCGCCCTCTTTCTTGCTGTCGGCTTATCCGCTTTTTTCTGGTTGCCTATCGCTTTAGAGCGGAATGCTGTCAATTTGGATACGCTTATTGGTGCGGGCGATAATTACGATTTCCATACCCATTTTCTCTCCCTGTACGAAATGTTGCGTCCCACATCGCTGCTTGATTGGGGTGACACAGAGCCGCTTTTTCACTTCAATCTGGGCGTTGCCCAATGGATGTTGGGTGGATTGGGCATCGTTATGATTCTGTTGCGCCGCGTGAGAAATGGCGCACATGCCATCTTCTTTGCCATCGCTGCCGCCGTTTTACTGCTGATGATGCTCCCCGTTTCTGCATTTTTATGGGAAAACATCCCCGTACTGCCATTTTTTCAATTTCCATGGCGTTTTTTGGGAGCAACGGCCGTTATATTGGCAGTTTTAGCAGGCATCGGTACAGAATCTGTGCTGGCGATGGTCTCATCCTCACGAGTTGCGGCGGGAATAACGGCCGTTTTCGTCGCATTTCCCCTCATCTTGGGCTTGCCCCTCACCCAGCCCGCCCCGTGGCCTGATTTTGGCGATGTTTTCCCCTTGCGTGTCTATCTCATCGAGCATAAGGGGCGATGGTTAGGCACGACTTCGACCGCCGACTACGTTCCCGCCACCGTCGATGCGATTCCGGGTGTAAACGGGGATGTTGTACGCGGATTTTATGATGGTACACCATTGGATCGTGTCAATCGTCTTGCACTGCCCCCAGAAACGGCCGTTTCTACCGAAGAAATCAGCCCCCTCCATTTTAGATACGAAACAGACGCACCAAACGAGTTCCTGCTCCGCCTGTTCCTCTTCGATTTTCCCGGCTGGCAAGTGGAGATAGATGGTGAACTCGTTGAAACAGAACTCGCTTTACCCGAAGGTTTCATCGTCATACCTGCTCCTGCTGGTGAACATACGATAGATGTATATTTTGGCAGCACACCCGCCCGCAACCTTGCGTGGGCAATTAGCGGCGTGTCATTTTTGCTGTTATTGGCAGGGGCGTGGCATTTCAGGGGGAAGGGGGGCGATGGAATCAAGCAAGGGCGAGGGGGCTTAACGGATTGGGTTGTGTTGGCGACAGTTACGGGAATAACGGCCGTTACCATTCTCATTCTGCAACCATCTGGCGTATTGCATTACCACTCAACAGGCCAAATCGCTGAACCTGCTGACAACATTACTTTGGCTGATTTTGGCGAGCAAATTGGATTGATTGGCTATGATACATCCACTATAACGGCAAAAGCGGGCGACACGATTGATGTGACACTGTATTGGAAGGCAGAACGGCCGTTGGACATCAATTATCAAAGTTTTTTGCATGTATTAACTGCCGATGGTTTCCTTGTGGCTCAATCAGACCACCTGAATCCTGGCGATTTCCCCACTCGCCGTTGGCCGTTAGATAAATATGTGCGCGATGAGCATCAATTTACGTTGCCAGCGGAGTTGCCGCCCGGCGAATATACGATTAAAACAGGGTTGTGGGTGCAAACAGAAGGATGGCGACTGCCATTATTGGACGAATCAGGCCAGCAAATTGATGATGGACAGACACTATTTCGATTAAATATCGAACCGTAGCTATTGGTATGCCAAGTCCGTTCAGTTCTTAAAAATGGGACACTGATTTCACAGATAAAAGAGGAAAAATCAGTGTTTATCTGTGAAATCAGTGTCCAAATTCTTTTTTGTAAACAGAACTGAACAACCCTGATTGGTATGCGATCAAAAAAAGCCCATCATATGATGAGCTTTTTAACACTTCATTTAGTTGCAGTGATTGTTAATCAAAAAGATCGGCGGGATCAACACCATCGGCACCGCTGCCAGTCTTACTTCCTAGTGGGCTTCCTGCGCGTGTACTGATGAGACCATCATAAATAACAGCGGGAGCTTCGTATACTTGATCAACTTGTTCTTTTGGATTAGATAACATAACGCATAACCTCTATGATTCTTGACTACTGTGTAAGTTTGAATGTTGAGTACAATAAAAAAACAGATGGCTCTTATTATCGTTAATCATTCTCTATTTGTCAATATACATTTATGACAGAATGATCTTTACACTTTTGGGCGACCTTTATGGTCGCCCAATCCCGTAACGACTGTACAGATGATTTTCTCCAGTTTGAATCATGTCTAATTTTGTTTTTGCTCGTGTAATCATCGCCATAATATAGTTGTTCGATAAAATTGACAGCGAGTGGGGAGTGTTTACAATGTCGGTATATTTGAGTGATGATAATGAGGTGTTATGACAAATAAAATTGAGATTGCCCCTAGTATTTTGGCGGCTGATTTTGCCCGATTGGAAGAGCAGGTAGAGGCGGCGGCAATGGCTGGCGCACGATATATTCATATTGATGTGATGGACGGCCGTTTTGTCCCTAATATCAGCATTGGCCCATTGATCGTGAAAGCATTACGGCCGTTAGCCGACCGTGCTGACCTCATTTTGGATGTGCATCTGATGATTGTAGAGCCAGAGCGGTATGTGGAAGCATTTGCCGACGCAGGCGCGGACATTATCACCGTGCATGTAGAAGCGACAACCCATCTGCACCGCACGTTGCAATCTATTCGGGAAGCGGGGGTGATGGCGGGGGTGACGTTGAATCCAGGTACGCCGCTGGTGATGGTGGAGGATGTAATAACGGCCGTTGATCTCATCCTCATCATGTCTGTCAATCCTGGCTTTGGCGGGCAAGCGTATATTCCAGAAAGTAGCGATAGAATCAGGAAAGTGCGGCAAATGCTGGATGAGCGAGGCGGGAAAGCTCTGATCGAGGTGGATGGTGGCGTTAAACTGCATAATGCAGCTGCGATTGCTGCTGCTGGTGCAGATATTTTGGTGGCGGGCAGCGCCGTTTTTGGCAACGGCTCCATCGCTGAAAATATGCGTGCTTTTCAGGATGCAGTTGCCCTTAAAAATTGATGATTTGCATTGACATGCAGATGATGTGAAGTATACTTTGAACATGAGCAGAGGAAAGATAAAACTCATCAAATTCAACACAATTTAATTTTCTAAACGCACGCGCCCGCGTGCGTTTTTGTTTTCAGTGGACAAATGCTAAATTATTCTTTATAAGAATAGTTTAGCAACAACTAAGGAGATAAGCATTATGATGGACCATGGCATGATCAGCAAAATCGAAAAATCAATGATTTACTCTCAAGAGCGGGAACGGATTGAATTTCAATCCTTGTCTGTAACGATTCGCGGCGATAATGATGCCGTTCATTTGGTTAATTACGATGATGGTGCTTGGAAATGTGATTGTGAGTTTTTTGAAGCGCGTAATGTGTGCAGCCACACGATGACGATGGAGCGCGTATTGCAAAACATGGTTGAATTGGGGGATTCGGCATAAGACGGCCGTTTTTACCAAAATAAAAGTACAGAAACGCGCCACCAGCGTATTGGTCGGCGCGTTTTTGCTATATTCACTTTGAAATAGGACACTGATTCCGCTGATGAACACAGATAAAAAGAGAGCGGAGCCAATCAGTGTAATCAGTGCAATCAGTGTCCCATTCTTTCAGGAGACAGTTATGGATTTGGTTAAATCAATCAGTGATTACGAGGGCGTAAACCTCGAAAAGTTCCACAAATCGACCTTATTTCGCAGTGATGCGATGTTGTTGGGTGTCAATTGTTTGGAAGCGGGGCAAGTGCAAAAAGCGCATGACCATGCGGATCAGGATAAATTCTACTATGTGACGGCGGGAAACGGCCGTTTTCAATTAGGCAATGAATTTATCGACGCAACCGTCGGCGAAGTTATCATCGCCCCCGCTGGGGTTGTGCATGGGGTTGAAAATGTGGGAAACGGCCGTTTGACACTTCTCGTCGGCATCACCCCCGCCCCGTGAGAGGGAAAAGTATGACTATTGGCGGCGTAACTTTCGACCTAAAACTGGTGCTGCTCGTTGTAGTCGGCACCATCATCCCCATGCTTGACTATTATGGGCATACGATCACCAGCACAAAAGCGTATGATCGGATGATCTTCTACTTCATCATCCCCGTGCTTATCATTTTACTGCTGTTTCGGGAGCCGTTATCGGCGTATGGTTTCCAGTTGGGCGACTGGAAAACGGGGCTGATGTGGACGGCCGTTTCCTGCGTCATTATGGCGGTCATTCTCTACTTCATCGCCCGCACCCCGTCCATGCAAGCGTACTACCAAGCCCGCGCCCCCAAAGAAACGATGCGTCTTATCTACATTGCTGGCGTTGATCTGTTTGGATGGGAATTTATGTGGCGTGGTTTTATGTTGTTCGGATTAGCGCAAATTATCGGGCCAGGCCCCGCCATTTTATTTCAAGCCGTCCCCTTCGCCTTCATGCACTTGGGAAAACCAGAAATAGAAACGCTCAGCACCATTTTTGGCGGCATCGGCTTTGGCTTCATCGCTTGGCAGTCGGAATCGTTTATTTATCCATTCCTCATTCATTGGTTCATCGCCTCATTCACGATGTTGTTGGCGACGCGAT
>CAYSDT010000107.1:0-1145 GCA_964429835.1 uncultured Ardenticatenaceae bacterium
ACCAGCGATGACGTGCTGATTTTGAGCATCATCATCGAAGATGCAAATGGGAACGCGACTGAACCGCAATTTGAAGGGATAGACGGCTTTGCCGCGCAAGGCAAGAGCAGTAGCACACAATTGAGCATCATCAACGGCCAGCGCAGCCGCCAAACCATCTATCAATACAGCCTCATCCCCACCCAATTGGGGACGCTGACCGTGCCAGCCGCGCATGTGACCGTTGACGGCAATGCGTATGTCACCGACCCGATTCATGTCAATGTGACACAAGGCAACGGGCAACCGACGGGCAATGGGCAAGCGAACGCGGCGGGTGCTATGCCCAGCCTCAGCAGTTTGCTCAGCGGCATGGGGGCGATGGGTGGCAGCGCGGCGACAAGCTCTGGACATGACGCAACCATCAACCCCGCGCCAGCCCCAGCCGAATTGACGGGACAACCCTTCTATATTGAAGCGGTGGTGGACAACGCCAACCCGTATCAGGGCGAGCAAGTGCTGTACACCTTCCGCTTTTATCAAGCGGAAAATTTGCACGACCAACCCATCTATTCCCCCGCCGAATTTACAGGATTTTGGAGCGTGGAAGTGGACGGACAGACCGAACATCGGGTGGAAGCGGCGGGGAAATCTTACCTCGTGACCCAGATTCAGACGGCACTTTTTCCCACCGTCGTCGGCGATTTGACGATTGAGCCGAGTGAATTGAGCATTCCCAGCGACTTCTTTTCGCAGGGCATGTCGATGAAAACAGAACCCATCGCCCTGACGGTGAAACCGTTGCCCGCCGATGCGCCCGACGGATTTGAAGGAGCAGTGGGGCGATTTATGGTGCAAACGGCCGTTTCCCAAGACTCCATCACCCTCAACGACAGCGTTGATTGGCTGGTACGGTTGAGCGGCGAAGGTAACATCGAACAATTGCCCGATCCCATCTGGCCTGAAGGGGACGAATGGAAGGCGATTGACAGCGAGCCGACCATCGACAGTGAATTTGCCGCCGACCGCTTGCTCGGCAGTGCCGTTTACGAACGGACGATGATTCCGACCACGCCGGGCGAACTGGAACTGCCCGCCGTCGAGTATGTGTATTTTAATCCAGAGACGGAATTGTATGAAACGGCCGTTTCCGATGCACATATCAT
>CAYSDT010000107.1:1245-4674 GCA_964429835.1 uncultured Ardenticatenaceae bacterium
GGGCAATCGGTGACGGGAATGACACAAACGGCCGTTATCAATCTGTTACGTCAGCACGGCATCGACGACGACCTCGCCAGCCGCGCCCAATCCTGCTTGCAACGCAGTGAAACGGAGCGATACGCGCCCGCCGCTTTGCACGGAAATGATGAGTTGCGAGCGCAAACGGTGGCGGTAATTAACGAATTGGATGAGGTGTTGTAGGGGCGGTTCGCGAACCGCCCCTACGGGAGAAATCATGATGAAAAAAGGCATTATTTTGGGAATTACGGCAGTTGGATTGTTGTTGATGTTATTTGTGGGGATGCAAGGATTGACGGCGGCAGAGCCGATCAATGTAGAGGCGATGGCGGCGGCGAATAATTTGTACGCGGCTGGACATTACGCCGAAGCCGCGCAATTGTACGAGCAGATGGCGGCGCAAGGGGCGGAAGATGCCGCGCTTTTCTATAATTTGGGCAATGCGACGTATCAATTGGGCGACAAAGTGCAAGCGGGCGTTTATTACGCTCATGCGGCCGAACTCGCGCCGCGTGATGCTGATATTCAGGCCAATTTAGCTTTTGTCGGCGGTGCGGCGGCGGCGCGTTCCCCGTTGCAGGATGTGATGGGGTGGATGACGTTGAATGAAACGGCCGTTTTGGTTTTATCGCTCTGGTTTGTGTTTGGACTGGCACTGTTTGCCGTCGTGTTATTGGATGCAGGGCGGGGACGCAAGCTGGCGGCAATCGTTGCCGTATTCAGTTTTATTGTGCTGTTATTGGCGGGAACGATGCTGGGTACGCATGTGGTACTTGTGCCGAGTGGATTGAGCGGGGTTGTGGCGATGTGATGGTTTTCATCAACAGAAACAGTCAACTGTAAACAGAAAACAATCAATTGAAAACGGCCGTTTTGCATTTTATGCTCTATTATGGTTTGTTGATCTGTTCAAGGGGTGTGATGGGAATACCATCCACCCCTTTTTTGTTTCTCCCCAACCAATACCACAAAATTAGCAACATCGTCAGCCCGCCCGCTATGTCGATCAGCACATCGGTGGGTTGACCGTGACGGGTGGGGACGAGGGTTTGGTGGAACTCATCGCTGATGGCGTAGAGCAAGGTGAGGGTGAAGGCGGGTAAAAACGGCCGTTTCCAATCCCTCACCGCCCACCACGCCAACAGCGCAAAAAAGCCATACGCCAAAAAGTGAGATCCCTTTTTCACCAATAAATCCCACGTCCCAAACGACGGCACTTGTTCCCGTGTACGCCCCGACATATAAAAAATGACCGCCATCCAAAGCAACAATGGCAACCAGCGTATTAGTTTCTTCATCACCCCTGCTCCCCCGCTCCTCTGCTCCCCTGCCCCTCATCCCGAACCAACTTTACAACCGCCTCAACAACGGCCGTTTCACTCATCACATCCACATCAAACCAGTTGATCGTTGGATCATCAGGTTTGAACCAGTTGTACTGACCCCGTGCAAAGC
Organism: uncultured Ardenticatenaceae bacterium; assembly: GCA_964429835.1. GTDB lineage: Bacteria > Chloroflexota > Anaerolineae > Promineifilales > Promineifilaceae > S016-13. Next base: position 2,722 of record CAYSDT010000107.1, read on the forward strand.
GATGGGTTTCAAACTTGACGCGCTCAATCGCCTCTGGCAGCGTCATTTCGTTGTCGAGATACGCCCATAGTTGGCGATAGCCTAAGCCGCTCATGGATGGCAACTTGCGGCCGTATCCATCGGCGCGTAACTGTTCCAGTTCGGCTAATAAACCTGCTTCCATCATTAAATCCACGCGGTCGTCGATGCGTTGATAGAGTATTTCGCGGTTGCGGTGCAAGCCGACGATGACAAAGCGGTACGGCGGCGGATTTTTACGTTGCAAGACGCTCATCGGCTGGCCGCTGACGAGGGTGACTTCCAACGCACGAACGACGCGGCGGACGTTGCGAACATCCAAACGAACGGCCGTTTCCCCATCTAACACACGCAACCATCGCCCCAGTTCAGCACCGCCCAACGCTTCCAACGCCGCCCGCAAACGAGGGTGCGGCGGCACACGGGGAATGCCCCATCCTTCCACAATCGCCCGCAGATATTGGCCTGTGCCGCCGACGAGGATGGGAAAATCCAACTCATCAATCAAGACGTACACCGTGTCTTGGTATGTGCCAAGCGTGACCGTCTCGTCTGGATTGCAGATGTCGATGAGGTGGTGGGAAACGGCCGTTTGTTCAGCAACAGACGGTTTGGCCGTGCCAATATCCATCCCCCGATAAAACAAGCGCGAATCGGCGGAGATGATTTCGCCGCCCAGCCGCCGCGCCAACCCCAGCGACAACGCCGTCTTGCCAACGGCCGTTGGCCCCACAATGAATAAAACTGTTTTCATACGCATTACCCGTTTATAATAAGTGCAGAGTGTAGAGATAGAGATAGAGGATCGTTCTCTATCTCTATCTCTACACTCTATCTTATTTACTGGTTATCACAAGGAAAAACCTATGAATCCCTTAGTTCAACTACACACGCTCGGCCAAAGTTTTTGGTATGACAATATCCGCCGCACATTTTTAGAAGACGGCACATTACAACAGTTAATCGACAGCGATGGGTTGCGCGGCATGACTTCCAATCCGTCTATTTTTGAAAAGGCCATCGGCCAAAGCGACGATTATGACGTGCAATTGCGCCAACTCGTCGCCGACGGCGCGGGGGCGATGGACGCATACGAAGCGATGGCTGTCGCTGATATTCAAGCCGCTTGCGACATCTTCGCCCCCCTGTACGCGGAGTCCGATCAGGGCGATGGGTTTGTCAGCCTTGAAGTTTCCCCCTATCTCGCCCGTGACACCGCTGGCACGATTGTCGAAGCCAAACGGCTGTTTGCCGCCGTCAACCGTCCCAACTTGATGATTAAAGTGCCAGCCACCGCCGAAGGAATCCCCGCCATCGCCGATATTTTGGCGGCGGGAATTAATGTCAACGTCACGCTGATGTTCAGCATGAATCATTACAATGCGGTGGCGATGGCGTACATGGACGGCATTGGTCGCTGGATGGCGACTGGTGGCGACCCCGCCCAAGTCTCCTCCGTCGCTTCATTTTTCATCAGTCGGGTGGACAGTGCGGTTGATAACGCCCTCGCTGGTAAAGGGCGGGATGATCTGTTGGGCAAAACGGCCGTTTCTAACAGCCGCGTCGTCTATCAACAGTTCAAATCGTTATTTTACGGGGAAAAATTTGCTGAATTAAAGGCCGCTGGCGCACGACCGCAACGGCTACTATGGGCTTCCACCAGCGTCAAAAATCCCGCCTACCCCGACACCCGCTACATTGATGAGCTAATCGGCGCGGAGACGGTGAACACCATCCCACCGGCAACGGTGGACGCATTCCGCGATCACGGCACGGCGGCGTTAACATTGGAAGATGGAATTGCGGATGCACAAGTCGTCCTGTCTGATTTGGATGGGTTGGGGATTGATTTAACGGCCGTTACTGAGAAACTCCAAGCCGACGGCGTGGACTCCTTCTCCAAAGCGTTCGACACGCTGTTAGCCGTGATTGAAA
>CAYSDT010000107.1:4774-8579 GCA_964429835.1 uncultured Ardenticatenaceae bacterium
AGAAGTCGGGCTTTTTTTATTGCAGTTAATTATGTTCAGCAGGGGCAGCAACCGCTTCTTCTGGCACATACGGTTTGTGCAAGGCGATGGGGTCACGTTTTGCCTTTTTCATGCGTAAATTAAAGAATTCAACAAGCGCAGAGAACGCCATCGCAAAATAGATGTACTCTTTCGATACATGCTGACCAAATCCTTCAGCAATCAGTGTGAAACCGATAAGCAGCAGGAACGACAGAGCCAATATCTTGACAGTGGGATGCCCTTCAACAAAATTGCCAATGGGATCGGCGGATATAATCATGACAATGGCGGCGACAATGACAGCACCAACCATGATGGCTATTTGATCGACCATACCAACGGCCGTTATTACCGAATCCAACGAGAAAACAACATCCAGCAACATCACCTGTATCATCACCCCTACAAAGGTCGCCTTCACCGCCGATGAAGCATGTCCCTCGCTTCCTTCCAATTTGTCGTGGATTTCATGCGTCGCTTTGCCAACAAGGAAAAAGCCGCCAATGATCAAAATCAGATCATGCCCAGACAGATGGATTGAGCCGATGTTGATGAGTGGCTCTTCCAGCCCAATCAGCCATTTAAGCGAGAATAACAATGCTATGCGAGAAATAAGTGCTAACGCCAATCCTGTGCGCCGCGCTTTAGTTTGTTGTTCCACAGGCAATTTGCCTGCCAAAATCGAAATAAAAATGACGTTATCTACGCCCAAAATCAGTTCAAGGGCGATCAATGTAAAAAATGCAACCCACATCTGCGGGTCTGATATCCAGTCCATATTTTCTCCAAGTTACAACTTCAATAATTTACGCTACCTATCAAAGAAAAAGAGCCAGTGGGGTGAACGCTGGCTCTCTCTTTATTATCCAGCCGTAAGCGTAAAGCGAAATGGAAAAATTCGCAAATCGAATTGGCAGGGGGATGGGGAGGTGAGGAGCAGGGGAGCAGGGGAGATGAGGAGATGAGGAGATGAGGGGCAGGGGAGATGAGGAGCAAGGGGAATGAGGAGCGTAGAGATTATTTGATCGCCCCTGCTCCCCTGCGCCCCTGCTCCCCTGCGCCCCTGCTCCCCCGCTCCCCTCCATTCCTTAACTTTGTTGATTGTTCACGCCCCCACGATACAATCCCCCAATGCTTACCCGTAAACGCGCCCTCGCTTTCATGTTACTCGTGCTGTTGACAACGGCCGTTTTACGCATCCCTTCCCTGCAAACCGCCCCGCCCGGCCTTCATTATGATGAAGCCGCCAACGCCCTGCTGTCCGCCGACATCGGTTTACGGGGAGAAACGCCCGTCTTTATTTCCAGCTACACAGGCAAGGAAGTTCTTTTTTTCTACGCCGCTGGCGGGATGATGAAGTTGGTGGGCGAGACCGTTTTTTCTTTGCGATTAACGGCCGTTTTTCTCTCAATTCTAACCGTCGCCGCCACCTACTGGATGGGGCGCGAAATGATGCTGGATCGGCGCATCGCCATCATTGCCGCCGCCCTGTTGGCCGTCAGTTTTTGGCATGTGCTGTTCAGTCGGCTCGGCTTTCGGGCGATTAGCGAGCCGTTGTTGCAGGCGTTGACAGTGGCCGCCCTTGTGCGCGGTTTGCGTACAAATAGTTGGCGATGGCTTGCTTTGGCGGGCCTCTTTTTGGGAGCGACAGCGTACACTTATTTGGCAGCGCGACTGTTCCCGATTTTACTGCTGTTGGCCTTGCTTCCCGTGCTTTTCAACCGTAAAAAGTTGGGGGAGCGATGGCAGCAGTTGCTTGTATTTGGTCTTGTCGCTCTTGTGGTGCTTGCGCCGTTGGCGGCGTATTTCATCGGTAATCCAGCCGCGTTTTGGGTGCGGATTGGGCAGGTTTCCCCCGACGCGGGCGGATTGAGCCTGAGCGAGAGCTTTACGCGCTCGTTCAGCATGTTTTTCCTGAAAGGCGACCCGTATTGGCGGTTTAATGTACCAGAACGGCCGTTATTTTCTCTCATCACAGGCACATTCCTCCTCATCGGCTGGGCAAACAGCGTGTGGCGATTGAAAAAAGTGTCATTAGACTGGCAACGATTCAGTCTCTTAATTTTCATTCTCGCGCCGATCATTATGATTTTGCCGACTGCACTGGCAGTCAATGAAATCGTCCCCAGTAACCTACGCGCCATCGGGTTGATTCCATTCATTTTTTATCTACCAGCCATCGGGCTGAACACGCTTTTACGCGATTTATCACGCCGTTACCAACGCTTTTCATTGACGACGATGACCCTCCTTATCGGGTTACTCATTTTATGGGGCGGCGGATTGGCGACGTATCGGGCGTATTCGATGGAGTGGGCGCACGAGGAGGCGGTTTATTACGAATCGGATGGGGATTTAACGGCCGTTTCCCACTATCTCAACCAAACGGACACCACCGACAAGCGCATCTTCCTCGCCTCGCAACATTATCAACACCCGACCGTCGCCTTTCTAAGCGACAAATATGACCAAATTGAATGGCTGCCACACGGCGATGCCATCGTATTCCCCGCTGACGGTGATGGGCTGCTCATCTATCCGCGTAACAGCCATCCGCACAGCACCCCCGCGCCACCGTGGGCGATGGTATATCTCTCCGACCCAATTCTGCGCGGGGAGGATGGGGAATTTTCCGTTTATGCCATCACCCAGATGCCAGAATTCATAATCAGCCAGCCCGCTACCGTCAATTTTGGCAATGCCATCATGCTAGAAGGGTACGACGTGTTGACAGGAGTCAGCGGCGAGATACTGCCCGTCACCCTATATTGGCGCGTTTTGGAGCGGCCACCAGCCGATTTTAAGCCGTTCGTCCATCTGGAAGACCAGTGGGGCGGGCGATGGGGCGGCGCGGAACCGTTCGCTTTTCCGTCGGCACAATGGCAGCGCGGCGATGTGATCGTGCAACGGGTCGATCTGCCTGTGCGTGACGGCACGCCGCCCGGCCAATATCGGTTGCGGGTGGGCATGTTTAACGAGGCGATGGGCGAGCGGCTGCCGAAATTGGATGAAAACGGCCGTTTTGCTGGTAGTTCACATCTCATCGAAGACGCGCCCATCGCCCCCGCGCCCCCTCCTCCCATCCCACGCGATCCATTACCCGTGCCGCCTTTTCCGCTAGACATCACAACGGGTGATTTACACCTGCTGGGATATGAACGAGGCGGATCGCGTGCGGCGACGGGGGAAACAATCCCCATCGCCCTGTGGTGGCAAGCCGACGCGCCGTTGCCACCGATGACGACGCGGATTGAGTTGTATCCTGCCAATAATCAAGGCGTGATTTTACTCGACAGCCAGCCTGTGCATGACAGCTATCCATTTGACCAGTGGAACACGCCCTGTGATGAGCATGGCGAATGTATGATTTTCCTCATAGACCATCTCGCGCCGCGCTTGCCTGATGATTTGCCCGCTGGTGAGTACGCCTTGCATATACGGCTGTTGAACGCCAATAGCGACACCCTTTTTGAAACCGATTTGGGCGCGTTGACGGTGGAAACAACGGAGCGACTGTTCACGCCGCCAGCAGGATTACTGCCGCTGGATGCAAATTTTAGTGATGAAATCATGCTGTTGGGATATGAATTGGATGAAAACGGCCGTTTGCAATTAGTATGGCAAGCATCCCAACCGCCATCGGCTGATTATACCGTTTTTGTCCATCTGCTGAACACCGATGGAAGCTGTTGCGCTTGGCAACAGGACAGAATGCCATCCCCGCCCAGTAGCAGTTGGGCGACGGGCGAAGTCATCGTCGATACCTACGCGATGGAATTGCCCG
>CAYSDT010000108.1:0-8551 GCA_964429835.1 uncultured Ardenticatenaceae bacterium
TATGTGAATCGAATTCAACAGAAATTAGGTAACGCTTCGTTACTAACGACCAATCAACCACAATTTTTTACATTAGCTGAATTTGGAGACATGAGGACACAAGTATGACACTTTCTGATCAGGTATTAAAAAACATTATTACACGATTGTTAAACGGGGAAGATTATCGTATTGAGGTTTTGAATTTGCTGAATGCACAATTCCTTGATTATGTGATTGATTTTTTCAAAAAAGTGGTGGATGCAAAGTTCGAGAATGAAAAGATAACCCTTGATTGGTACAAAAAGGTTTTTTTATCTCCAGATTTACGACCAGAAGATGTAGCTATTCATGCGGGGTTGAATAAAAAAACAATTTCTAATATGCACAATTCAGCAAGACGTGAAATTGTGTTAGACGCAGCCATTAACCATTACGATACATTGCGAAAATTGGTTGATACACTTGTCGAGCATGATGATGAATTTGATGTCACGTTATCCATAAAATTCCGAGATGTTAGTGTAAAACTAAGCATTAACGAATGTTTGATCGTCATTAACTCGCTTGCTGTTAAACGCTCTGCTTTGCGTGGTGGGTTGTGGAGTACGGCTGGTAAGCGGGTTGAGAAACCGCTGATGAGAACTTTGTGCGAATTGTATACTGTTCCTGCTACGCATTACCGACAGCCAGACAAAAAAGCATATCGAGAAGTTGATTTTTACCTTGTAGGGCAGGATAAAGAAGAGTACAAATGTGAAGTAAAACTAATGGGTAAAGGTAATCCTGAAAGTGCTGATATGGTTATTGCACGGGGAAGCCATGTATTTGTAGCTGATAAATTGTCAGACTTGAACAAAGATCAATTAGATGGTTTGGATGTGCATTGGGTTGAGCTACGGCAGAATGAAGGATATAAGCGTTTTCAATTGGTGCTGGAACAGTTAAATATCCCTCATACAGTGCCTAAAGAAGATTTATCTATAGCATTGCCAAGAATTCTTGATAACGTTTTGTAATATGAGCAATAAACGAAACCAAATTCATGTAATCGGTCACATCAACCCCGACACGGATGCAATTGCGTCGGCGATGGGGTATGCGTGGCTATTGCAACAGCAGCAAGATGAGGATGTGATCGCGGCGCGGGCGGGGCAGTTGAATCCGCAGACGACGTGGGTACTGAATCGGCTCGGCTTAGAGCCGCCGCTGTTGCTTTCCGATGCGTCGCCCCGTTTTGACAGCATCATGTACCGCCTTGATACGACAACCCCACAACGGCCGTTACGGGAAGCGTGGAGTATTGCCAATCGAACGGGCGGGGTCGCCCCCGTGCTGAACGAGGATGGCACGCCTTATGGCTTGGTCACCGTTGCCGGGCTGTTCGGTCTGATGAAAGAGGCCATTGGCGCACATCCGCGCCGTGAAGAGATGCAGATTAAGGAAATTATGGACATCCCTTGCCGTGAAGCGTGCGACACGGCCGTTCCCCGTTTCAAACTCAAAAGCCGCATTCACGATATGCTGCCCCGCATTTTGCGGGAAGAGCGCGATAATTTTTGGGTGGTGGATGAAAACGGCCGTTATGCAGGCATTTGCCGCCAACGCGACGCACTCACCCCGCCCCGTTATCGTCTCGTGCTGGTCGATCACAATGAATCAGGCCAAGCACTCGGCGCACTCGCCGATGCCGACCTTCTCGAAGTCCTCGATCACCATCGCTTAGGCAATGACACCACCCGTATGCCGATTCGCTTCACCGTTGATACCGTCGGCAGCACCTGCACCCTCGTCTCCGAACGCATCATCGAAGAGGGATTGAGTGCGCCGCCTGAATTGGCGGGCTTACTGTTGGCGGGCTTGCTCTCCGACACCCTCATTCTCACCTCGCCCACAACCACGCCCCGCGACCACAAAGCCGCCGAACGGCTGGGGCGATGGGCGTTCGTTGTCGGCGCACCGCTGGATGGCGAAACGATCCAATCTTTCGGTGAACAACTGCTGGAATCTGGCGCAGGCTTGATGACGCGCTCCCCCGATGAATTGGTATCCAGTGATTTTAAGAAATATGAAGGCGGCGGCATGAAATTTGGCATCGCCCAAGTCGAAGTGACCAGCTACCATCATTTTGTGCAGCAGAAAGAGACGTTGAAAGCCGCTTTAATCGATCTTGGCAACAGTAAAGGGATGGATTTTGTAATTTTGATGGTCACAAATGTGATACAAAAATCGAGCCGCCTGTTATTAACGGCCGATATTCCCGCATTAAGCGAATTGCCCTACGCCAAAGAAGAAGATGGCACGTTACGCGCCAGCGACGTTGTTTCGCGTAAAAAGCAACTGCTTCCCGTCGTTTTAGGTGCATTGGAAGGGTAGATGGACATCACGCCTGGCAATAATTTTCCCCGACGGGGCAACCGCTTTTCGCGGGCTGTCATTAGCCGCTTGTACCGTATGGCGGGTTGGCGTTTAGAAGGCAAGTTCCCTAATTTGTCTCATTGTGTCGTCATCGGTGCGCCACATTCGACATATTTGGGTGACTTTTTCGTGGCGATGGCTGTTATTCATGGATCGGGAATTGATGTAAAATGGATGGCAAAACATTCCATCTTTTGGTTTCCGCTTTCGATTTTATTGAAATGGTTAGGCGGTGTTCCGATAGATCGACGAGCGGCACATGGCGTTGTCGGGCAAATGACGGATGAATTTAAGACGCGGGACAGCTTCGTTTTGGTGTTGGCTCCCGAAGGCACACGCTGGAATATGGACAATTGGAAAAGCGGCTTTTACCACATCGCCCACACCGCTGATGTACCCGTTGTGCCTGTTGTGGCTGATTATGAGCATAAGCGTGTAATAATTTTGCCCCCATATGAAACAACACCCGACAAAGATGTGGATATAGCGCATTTACAAGGGTTATACAAAAGGTATGACAAATAGCACATTAATATCTTGTTAGTGTCACGAATTATTCGCCACCTTGTTGGCTGGCGGTTAAAACCGCGCCTACGGGTTGCAAAGACCGCCTACGCGGTCTAGGTCTCAGTCGGCGAAGGCCGACTTCGCAACCGTAGCTGTGAATTTATTCGCCGTGTATAAAGGGTGGCGAATAACTAATGACACTAACATACCTTGAAGTTTTACCCGTTTTGATTTTATAAATGGGTGCAGTGAGGATAGATGAGTTTAAGAGATAAAATCATACAGGTTGATATTGGCGACCAGTTACCACCACGAGGCAATGCGCTGGTGCGCTGGTTCATGTTGTTGATCCTATTGGCAATAGGATGGAAGGCGACGGGGTATTTCCCTAATGTTTCCAAAATTATATTGGTGGGCGCACCGCATACGTCAAACGGGGATGGATTATTGACGGTGATTATTTCGTTGGCGATGGGTGTTCGCGTGTCGTGGATGACGAAGCATACGCTGTTCAAGGGGCCATTTGGCGTTATTGTGCGTTGGCTCGGCGCAGTTCCTGTAGATCGCACAGGGCCGCACGGCACTGTCGCCCAAATGGTGCAACTGATCAATGATCATGAGCAAATTGTGATGGCTATCATGCCCGAAGGCACACGCGACCATGTGCGTGAGTGGAAGAAAGGCTTTTATTACATCGCTCAGGGGTCAGATGCCCCCATCGTGCCTGCGCTTTTTGATTATGCCAAGAAAGAGGTACATTTTGCAGGTATATTTGAAACCAGCGGTGATTATGAGATTGATTTACCATTGCTTCAGGCTTATTTTGAGGATGTTGTGCCGCGACATCCCGAAAGGGCATAAAAATTGTCAATTGTTAATTGCCAATGGTCAATTGTCAACGGAGATTGCACGAGACCCTCTGCTTTTCGTTGACAATTAACAATTGATCATTGACCATTGACAATTTATCGCCGTTGTCGTGCCGCTTCAAACAGCACCACCCCAGCAGCGATGGCAGCGTTAAGCGATTCCGTAGCGGCGTGCATGGGAATGGTCAACTGACCAGTCGCCAATTCCCGTGCCGCGTCGCCTGCGCCGTTAGCTTCGTTACCGATGATGAGAGCGGATGGGGCTTGCCAATTAACGGCCGTATATTCCGTATCACCATCAATAGCGGCCAGCCACGTTTCCATCTTCCCCACAACCTCTCCAATTTCATCCCAACTTAACGCCTGCACAGGCAGCCGAAAATGCGCCCCCATGCTGCCGCGCAATACTTTCGGATTGTACGCATCGACACAACCGGGCGCGAGCAGTACGCCCTCTACACCAGCGGCGGCGGCGGCGCGTAACATCGTGCCTAAATTGCCGGGCGTGGTGATGGCATCGAGGATGAGCAGAAATGTGGGTTGATCAGGAAGCGGCAGCGGGGCGATGTTTACAATTGCCAGCACGCCGGGCGGGCTGGGTACATCACTCATCGCCGCCATTACTTCGTCGCTGACGAGGATGGCGGGTTGATTGAGGAGGAGGGGGTTTTGGGATTGGTAAACGGCCGTTATAAACAATTCAACAATCGGCACATTCTGCTCAACCGCATCCGCAACCCAGCGCGTCCCTTCGATGACGTATTGCCGTTCCCGTTGACGAAAACGCCGTTCCGCTTGCAAACGACGTACACGCTTTACTTTTGTATTGGTTAGGCTACTGATCATAAGTGGCAAGTGGCAAGTAGCAAGTGGCAAGTAGCAAGTAGCTTACCTGCCACTTGCCCACTTGCCGACTTGCAACTTACTAATGTTTGTGTCCGTTTTTCATGAACCACGCCTGACTACTGAATGGCACTTCGTCGTCTTCCAACGTGCTGCTGATGGGCAGGTAGCTGCCATCTGATTGCAACAGATGGGCGTTGGCGGTGTCGCGGAAGTAGACACCGAGTATGTTTTCGATGATGGATGTTCGCAGTTCTGGATTTTCGACGGGGAAAACAACTTCGACCCGACGGTCAATGTTGCGCGGCATCAGATCGGCACTGCCGATGTACAGTTCGGGCTTGCCATCGTTGCCGAAATAGTAGATGCGGCTGTGTTCCAAAAAACGGCCGATGATGCTGACCACGCGGATGTTTTCGCTGACCCCTTTCACGCCCGGCCGTAAACAGCAAATGCCGCGAATGTTTAAATCAACCTTCACCCCCGCTTGCGAAGCGCGGTACAGGGCGCGGATGATGGGTGCGTCTACGAGTGAGTTGGATTTGAACTGAATACGGCCGTTTTTCCCCAATACCGTCTCCCGTTCAATATATTTCAACAGATTTGAACGTAAATTCACAGGCGCAACCCAGAATTTACGATAATCTGTCTGCTTGGAAAAGCCCGTTAAATAGTTAAACAGTTCGGCCGCGTCCAGACCAAAATCTTCATCATCCGTCATGAAGCCCAAGTCGGTGTACAGTCGTGCCGTGCTGGAATTATAATTTCCAGTCGAGACATGGACATAGCGACGGATGCCATTGCGCTCACGGCGCACGACCATGCACACTTTGCAATGCGTTTTTAACCCTATCAATCCATAAACAACATGCACGCCCGCATGTTCCAGCGCACGCGCCCATTCGATATTGCTTTCTTCGTCAAATCGTGCCTTTAATTCGACTAAGGTGGCGACCTGTTTGCCATTTTCACGCGCCCGCATCAACGCTTTCACGATGGGCGGATTGGGGCCAACACGGTAAAGCGTCTGCTTGATTGCCAGCACATTGGGGTCAGCGGCGGCCGCTTCCACAAACTGCACCACAGAGACGAAACTTTCATACGGGTGATGGAACAGCACATCTTTTCGCCCCAATATGTCAAAGATATTTGAGTCTGCGGGCAACGATGGCGAGATTCTTGGCTGTGCGGGTTTGTCTTTTAACTCTGGCCGTTCCAGTCCAACCAACGCCCATAAACAGCTTAACGCCAGCGGCGCGTCGGTTGTGTATACGTCGTTTTTGTGGATGTTGAGATTGGTAACAAGAATACGATGAATATCTTCATGAATGTTGTCATCCACTTCCAAACGGACGACGGAACCAAAGTGACGCTGGCGCAAATGCTGTTCCATCGTTAGCAGTAAATCGTCAGCTTCCTCTTCCTGAATTTCCATGTCGTTGTTGCGGGTAATACGGAACGGATTGGCGGCCACAATTTCCATGCCCGGAAACAATCTATCCAAATTGGCGATGATGACTTGCTCTGTCCAGACCAGTTTTTTGGTTGATGGAGCCAATAAATCATCAGGATCAATCGCCTTGAGGGGGATAAGACGGGGCAGAGCATCTGGCACTTTGACGCGGGTGAATCGAATTTGTCCCGTGTCAGGGTCGCGCACTTCAACAGCCAGATTGATGCTGAGGTTGGAGATATGGGGGAAGGGGTGACCGGGATCGAAGGCGAGCGGGGTGAGAACGGGGAAGATTTCCTGCTCGAAATAGTCGGCCATGCGTTCTTTTTGACGTTTTTTGAGTTCGTCATAATCCATCACCAAAATCCCTTCCTTTTTGAGTTCGGGATATAATTCTTCGTTCCAGCAGCGGGTCGCTTGCCCAAATAGTTCAGTGACAACGCGGTAGATGGAAACGAGTTGCTCGCGCGGTGTAAGGCCGTCGGGCGGGGTGTTGGTGATGCCAAGATGAATTTGTTGTTTGAGGCCAGAGACGCGCACCATGAAAAATTCATCCATGTTGCTGCTGAAAATAGCGAGGAATTTGACGCGCTCAAGCAAGGGATTGTCCCTGTTGAATGCCTCATTCAACACGCGGCGGTTAAAATTAATGTGACTAAGTTCACGGTTGATGTATAAATTGGGGTTGGTGAGTTCGATTGTAGACATAGGATCAATTATTGCCAATTGTTAATTGTCAATTGTCAACGGGGTAAGTGTAGGGAGAAACCTTTCGTTGACAATTGATCATTGATAATTGACAATTTTTAAGATGGGTAAATGATAATGCGTAAATTATACACGATTTTGTTAATTTTGTTGTTGGTTGGTTGTGTGCGCCCAGATACGGACGGGGTGGGTGGTTCTGTGTCGCTGCCAACGGCCGCTTTTGCCGCCGCAACCCCCTCTTTGACCAGTACACAGGTTGCCATTCCCACCATCGTCCCAACAGTGGAAAGGGTGTGGACGGTGCGGGCGGATGCACCTGTGCTGAGCGACCAAATTGCGGCGATTGTTGCCCAACATCCAGATCAATTTGCCTTGACGAATGGCGAAGCTGACATTGTAATCGGTGAAGGGGGCGCACGGCCGTTACTGAAAATTATCATCGCCGCCACCGTTCCGTTTGGCACGGTGCGGGATGGGGTTGCGTTGGCTGAATTGGAGACAGACGGCTCCATCACCCTTGTTCCCTTCGACCAGCTTACGCCTGATTTGAAAGTGTTGGCTGTGGATGGACAATCCCCCGTCGCCCACGATTTTAATGTGCAAACGTACCCGTTGGTGCAGCAGATTGGGATTAGTGGAGAGGAAACGGCCGTTTCTCAATTCCTCTCCATCTGGGACGCGCCCCCCTCCAATTATGACCCCGCCAAAATCAGCACCGTCGCCATGAGCGGCGTGTTGGCACTCGTTCGCGCCACCGCCTTTGCGATGGAACAGCGCGGCATCGGCTACCCCGCCGAAGACGTGGCCGCCGTCTTTCAGCAAGCGGACATCGCCCATGTGAGCAATGAAATTGCATTCGCCGCCGACTGCCCATACCCCAACCCCATTGGCGGCACGAGCTTTTGCTCCAGTGACCGCTACTTCCCACTTTTAACCGATTTGGGGGTCGATGTGGTCGAGGTGACGGGCAATCACGTCAACGATTGGGGAACGGATGAGTTTTTGCACACGTTGGATTTGTACAACACGGCGGGGATGAGCTATTTTGGCGGCGGGCGCAATCTGGACGACGCACTGACAGCGGCGACATTTGAACATAACGGCAATAAAATCGCGTTCGTCGGTTGCAATCCTGTTGGGCCAACCTATGCGTGGGCGACGGCGTTTAATGCCGGTTCGCGCCCGTGCGACGACGGAATTTACGCCCAAATCGGCCAATTGGCGGCGGCGGGCTATCAGGTCATCGCCACTGTGCAGTACAGTGAATTTTACCATTACGCCCCCACACCCCAGCAGGAAATTGACTTTGCTCGCTTTGCCGATGCGGGAGCAACGGCCGTTTCTGGCAGTCAAGGTCATCATGCACAAGGCTTCGCCTTCACGGACGGGGGCGCGTTCATCCATTATGGGCTGGGCAACTTGTTTTTTGACCAGATGGACATGCTCGGCACGCGCCAAACCTTCGTGGACACTTACACTTTCTACGACAATAGGCTGATCAATGTGAATTTATGGACGGGACTGATTGAGAATTATGCAAAACCGGTTTTGATGACGGATGCGGAGAGGGAAGCGGCATTAACGGCCGTTTTTGCCGCCAGCAATTTAATAATGAATAATGAATAATGAATTTTTAATTGTGAATGGAGGGTTACGCCCATTCATTATTCATTATTCTCAATTCATTATTCATTATTTTTTAGATAGTGCTGCACTTTATCTATCAACACGTTGATGTCGTATGGTTTAGAGAGAAAATCGGCTACCTGTTCAC
>CAYSDT010000109.1:0-8501 GCA_964429835.1 uncultured Ardenticatenaceae bacterium
GGTGAGGGCGGCTTTGTAATCGGCGGTTTCATTGTGATAATTGCTGTATCGGAGATAAACGGCCGTTTTCTCCTCAATCGTTTCCGCCAACAGTGTCAACCGCTCCAAATCAGCCTCTTGTGCGTCCCGCTCACCCAACACATTGTAAATTTGTTCCCGCGCCAACAGCGTTTTGTACTGGTTGGCTTTATCTTGAACGATGGTCAACGCTAACGCCCGATTAAGATAGGTGATTCCAGTTTCGTTATCGTATGTGTCTGCCGCTTGTTGTCCAGTGTGGTAAAGATAGTATCGCGCTTTTTCACGCACATCTTTCTTCCCTAACCGATAAGCCGTCTCATAATGGTAAGCCAACGCGCCGTAATAGGCGGGCAAACTGTCGGCATACAGGGTTTCCCCTGTCGTGGCTGCCAAATAATGCAGATCACGCAGTCGCGCTCGTAATTGCATGTCATAGGCGGCATCACGCAGCAGTGCGTGTTTGAAAATGTATTCCAACTTGTTCAGCAGCGTCCAGATTTGCGCTTTTTCGGCCGCATCCAGCTCCGCAAACAGATCGTGTTGCATCATTTCAACCAGCAGGCGAGTTTCAAATTGATGTCCCAAAACGGCCGCTGTTTGCACCGTTCCCTTCACTTCCTGCGTCAGTCGATCCAGACGGGCGATGAGCAGTTCGTCAATGGTGGGCGGCAGTAATCCCCCTGTTCTTTTTGCATTATTACGCAATGTCCATGTGCCGAAGCTTGTTTGTTGCAGCAGATGGCTCTCTTGCAAATGCAGCAGCAATTGTTGCGCGAAAAAGGGGTTATTCCCTGTTTTTTTCTGTAACAATGCCAGTAAATCAGGGGCAGGCTCGCCTTGCAGGATGGATGATGCTTGTTGAAAAACGGCCGTTTTCCCCAACCCTTCCAACGCTACCGTACAGATCGGTAATTCTGGATTCAGCGTCAGATCGAGTTTTTCGCCTTCGTCCCCATATCTTGATGTCAATAAAATCAACAGGGGATACTCAGCGATGTCGTAACTAACGGCCGTTAGTAACTCTCGTGAAGCCGCGTCCAGCCATTGTCCATCTTCAATTAACAGCACCAATGGTTGGTAAACACTGGCGGCCAGAATAAGGTTCTTAACGGCCGTTATCATATTCTCATGCTTGAGTTTTGCATCCAGATGGTCGTACAACGACCCATCCCAAAACAGCCCCAGCAACGCCCCCAACACCGAGAACGTGCGTTGTAATTCATCGATCAACGGTTTAACAGGCATAACGGGATCAGCAAGATCGTACAGAAGGTCAATTAAGTTAGCCAATCGCTGCTCAAACTGTATCTTGTTCTCTTGCTCAGACACATCACTGAATTGACGAAACTGCTGACGCATCCAGTAGAGAAACGGGGTAAACGGCCGTTGTAAAATACCATCTGTCTGCCCCGCCAGCCATTGAAGTTGTTCCTCCGTTTCCATCTGCAACGCATACGCCAGATGGGACTTCCCCATGCCAGCCTCCCCGTAAATGAATGCCATCCCCGCCGCTTTTCCGTCATGCAATGGGGCGGCGAAACTGCTCAACGCCTGCAATTCACTTTCACGGCCAACAAGTGGGGCGGTAAAGATGGGATTAACGGCCGTTTCTTCCCCCAGTAGCACATAAGTAGGAACGGGGTCGGCAAACCCTTTATACGGCTTGCGTCCAAGCCCTTCTGTACGGAAACGGCGTTGCCGCGCTATACGCCCCGTCGTCAGAATTTGTCCCGGCTTTGCCGCCGCCATCAATCGCGCCGCCAAATTAACCTCGCTGCCAATAGCCGCGTAACTGTGCCGACTGGGCGCACCGCACAACCCCGTCCACACATCCCCCTGACTGATGCCGATTTGCAACGGCGGCAGCCACTCCAAATGTGACGGCGGTTGTTGCAACGCCAACGCCGCCGCCATCGCCCGCTGTCCATTGTCTTCATATGCGCGAGGTACACCAAACGGCGCGTACACAAACGCCCTCTTATCACCGATAGTCAATTGCAATAAGGTACCGCCATGCTGATGAATGATTGTTTGCGCCCAGCAGATGAAATCATCCAATTTTCGCCCAGCCATTTCATCATTGTCAAAATTAATACCGCCAAAACGAATCATCATCGGGGCGATGGGGCGCAGATCGCTGTGAACCTCTTCGCTGATTTGAGGCAGTATCCACGCTTGCAACTGTTCGGCAGAAATAGCATCAGGGGGGATGGAATCGTATGGGCGTGGGGCAACAGTTGTTGTCAACGCACGAACAACCGCAAATTGTCCACGTTCACTTTCACGCCACTCGGTAACGTGCATATTCGGGCGCACACCCTCTTTACTGACAATGACTTCGCCCGCCCGCGCCATCTTTTCCGCGCCCGACATCCGCTCTAATACCGCCCCCGCCAGCGTGTCTATCTGTTTTATGGCGGGATCGCCAACCAAAGCGCGGTGTGCAGAACCAGCGGCGATGGCAACTTTGACAGCCAGTGAGATGGGTGCGCCACCAGAGGTTTGTGCGTAGGAAAACGGCTGTGATACTTCTGGTATCACAGCTTCCTGCATCGCCAATCCGCAAGCGACGGCGCGTTCAACGGCAGGGGCTGCATTGGCTTCCTCCTGTTCGGGCAGCCAGCAGGTGATGGCATCGCCCACAAAGCCGATCACACTGCCGCCGTACTGGTGCAATTGTCCAATCAACGCTT
The DNA here is from genome assembly GCA_964429835.1 of uncultured Ardenticatenaceae bacterium. Taxonomy (GTDB): domain Bacteria; phylum Chloroflexota; class Anaerolineae; order Promineifilales; family Promineifilaceae; genus S016-13. The sequence continues at coordinate 2,715 of CAYSDT010000109.1, forward strand.
CGTAGATGGGGTTGAGATGATTGAGAACTTCTTCCGCGCCTTGCTTACGGCCGAATTCCTGTACCAACGTGTTTACAAGCGGGGTAAAGCCAACAATGTCGGCAAAGAGGGCTGCGCCTGTGGTGTGTTCGGGGAGTAAACGGCCGTTTGCCAGTGCAATGCGACGGTCGATGGGGATGTACGGGAGGGAATTATTCATAGCCAAAGTATACAATGATTGGCGGCTTTCGTTACGCTAATTAGGGCAATTGCGTACTCAAAAATCGACATGGTTCATTTTACGCGAAATGATCTTTACAGTTTAAGGGCGACCACAAGGGTCGCCCAATACGACAACAAATTATAAAGATGATTTTTATTGTTTTGAATCATGTCGTAATCGTAACATCTCAATAACTTGGGGTAAAGACCTGACAGGTTTCATCAAGACCTCTTGTTTTACACGAGTATCTTTGAAAAACCTGTCAGGTCTCCCCGAAATATTGAGAAGACACTCGTAATCTTTAACCAGTACACTTTTTCTTTCACGAAACGGCCGTTTTCTCCCAAACCCACTCAATTACCGTGAATACGTTATACCAAACCATCCGTATTTATATGAATACAGACACTTTGTACAAGTGCGACGCACCTTTGGAGGTGCAACGCACTTACACGACCAATTGGTGCTGTGGTGTGAAAAATTGGCGATACGTCAACCAAACCGTCGCCAGCCCCGTAAATGAAGCCGCGCCAATGAGCATGTACATGACGATAATCTGCAATTGCACCGCTTCCAGCGGCGATGCACCTGCTAAAATCATGCCCGTCATTGCGCCGGGCAGTTGAATAAGGCCGACGGTTTTGGTGCTGTCCACGATGGGGGTCATGCCGCTGTGCAAAGCGGCACGCAGGTAAGGATGGGCGGCCTGACGGCCGTTTGCCCCCAATGCTAACGCCGCTTCAATTTCACCAGAACGGCCGTTTACCTCATCCCGCACCCGCCCCATCACCAATGAACAGACATTCATCGAATTGCCGATCACCATCCCCGCGATGGGGATGATTTGTTGCGCCGTGAACTCAAAAATGTTTAAGGCCAACAACGACCCCAACGTGAGAGCCGTGCCAAAACTGATCGCGGCAAGCGCAACGCGCCCGCTGTGCGGCACACCTTCGCCCCGCTTGCCCGCCGTGTAGCCCGCGATGGCGGTCATAATCGCCAAAATCAGCAGGATGGCGGCGGGATTGTCGGCATCAAAAATAAACGTCAGTGCGTAACCGATGGCGATCAACTGCACAAATGCGCGAACGGAAGCGACGATGATCTGCTTTTCCAAATCCAGCGTCTGCCAGCGCGAAACGAGCGCGGCAACCAACACCAGCGCAAACGCGGCGGCAATACGGTATAACTCTTCAGGGGGGATGATGTTCATAGGTGTGTAAGTTGCAAGTATGTAAGTTGCAAGTACGCAAGTGCAACTACTTGCTACTTGCCACTTGTCCGCTTGCTACTCCAACTCTCCAGCCGCAAAGTCGGCCGTAATATGTGTACTGCCAGCGCGGAGCAGATGTTCGGGTTCGCCTTCATCTACAACACGGCCGTTTACCAATAAATACATCCGATCCGCCACCGCTCGCGCTTCGTCCATGTGATGCGTCACCCATAACACCGTCAGCCCCAGTTCATGGCGCAATTTAGCGATGGTTTCCCAAATGTGGCGACGGGCGGCGGGGTCGAGTGCGCCTGTTGGTTCGTCGAGCAACAGCACTTGCGGCTCGTTTGCCATCGCCCGTGCTAATGCCACCCGTTGCGCTTCGCCGCCCGACAGTTCGGTGATGGGGCGATGGGCGTAGTCGGCGGGGAGATCGGCCATCGCCAATAAAGTGGTGATGGATGAGGGGGATAACGGCCGTTTATCCAATGCAGGCCCGTAGCCGATATTTTCGGCCACCGTGCCGGGAAAAAGTGCGGGGGCTTGAAAAACCATCCCCACTTGTCGCCGCAAAGCGATGACATCCATCGCCGTAATGTCTTGTCCATCGACAAAGACAGTTTGTGGCGGCGGCTCTGTCAACCGATTGAGACAGCGTAACAGGCTGCTTTTACCGCTGCCGCTCGGCCCCATCAAGCAGACAACTTCCGCTGGGGCGATGGTTATGGCGGCGTTTTTTAGGATTAAACGGCCGTTTCTAGTCAAAGATAAATCGCGTGTTTCTAAGCGTGGAGTTTCCATGCCCGTGATGGTAATCTGCCAATGAAAACTATGCAAACGCAACTCAATATCATTAGGTTAAGGGCGGAGTCGAGCCTTTAGGCGGTAAGTTTGGCGAAGAAAACCGGCTGAAGCCTCTACTCCACTTGCTCTCGCCACTCGCCACTTGTTCCCCTATAATCCGCGTAATGAAAAAACACGCATCCACATTACTAAAAATCGCCATCACCATCATCGGCCTTGCCTACGCCTTGAACCAAGTGCCGCTGGGCGACATCGCCGACGCATTCCAAAATCTGGATTGGCGATGGGTTGCCGTCACCTTTGGGTTGATGGTTTTAGGGCTGTTCGTGCGGGCGTACCGCTGGCTGATGTTGTTGCAGGGGTTGCACGCAACCACCCGTTTCCGTCGCCTTGTGGAGCTGTACATGGTCGGCAACTTCTTCAACACCTTCCTGCCCTCTGGTTTCGGGGGCGATGTGGTGCGTGTGCTTGAGGTGTCGCAAGATGTGCCAAATAACGTGGCCGCCGGCACCGTCATCGTAGATCGATTAACAGGGTTGATGATGTTATTCGCGCTGGCGTTAGTCGCCCTCCCCTTCCGCCCCGACAGTTTTCCGCCCGATCTGCTGTGGCCGATTGTGGGCGTATCACTGATTGGGTTGGCTGGCGGTTTTGTGTTGCTGGAAGGGTCGTTGATTCGGCGATTCGGCGGCTGGCTACCGGGCAAATTATCGGTGACTGATGAAAAACAACCATTAGCAAAACTCCTCAACGCCGTGCAGGGGTGCGGCTGGGGTGCGATTGGCAAAGCGTTGGCTGTCTCGGCCGTTTTTGTCGGCATTTTGGCGGCGTGGTGGATGACGGCTGGATTTGCGCTCGGTCTGCACCAAATCAGCTACGTCTACTTTTTGCTCGTCATTCCGATTTTGTCCGTCTCGATGCTTGCACCGTCCATCGGCGGGCTGGGCGTGCGTGAAACCATCGCCCCCCTGCTATTTGCGGGCGCAGGCTTGCCCGCAGGCGATGCGATTGCGCTGTCGTTGCTGGTTTTCATCATCCAGCGCATGACGGGGTTGTTGGGCGGGCCGCTTTACATTTACACATCACTACGGGATCGATCTAAAACGAAAAAAGGATTGGACACTGATTTCACAGATGAACACTGATAAAATAGGACGCGGATGAGGCGGATTTAACGGATAAACGCGGATTTTTCTTTTTATCTGCGTTCATCCGTTAAATCCGCGAGCAAAGCATCCGCGTTCTATTTCTGTACGGAATTACAGGCCATTACGCATTGCCGTCCATGCTTGCCAGTGGGAAAGGTTGAACGATTGCCAGCGTCGCCACTCTGGATTGTCGGTCATGGATTGCAAACGGCCGTTTATCTCCCCATCCAACACCTCAGCCATCGTAACCTCCGCACACTCTTCTGAAATCACCCGCTCCATGCCATACGGATCAATCCAACTGCACACCGTCTGCTCGTCCCCATCAAGCAAGGGGAGGGCAGCGATGAGTTCTGGCACGGCATCATCCGACAGATTGGTCAGATAAAAAATGTCGAGATCGCCCGTCTGTTGGTAGCGTTCAAGGTTGCGGCGGGCAATTAGCGCATCAGGATTGAGCAGGTTAAGCGTCACCAAAAAGCCAATCGCAGTGACGATTACGCCGATGGCGAAAAAGTCAGGCTGCTTCCACAACGTCAGCACAAACCAAATCAACAGCGGAATCAGCCACAAAATGAAGATGGTGACGTACAGACGCAGTTCGGTGTACCCAAAATTTGCTTCGTACAAGCGCATCCGTTGCCAAGCAGAGAGCAATATCGCGGCCACAAAGATGATTAGCACGGTTGCAAATCCATTAAACAGCTTGATTTGCCGCTTGTTGTTGCGTCGCGTAAGCCAATTCAGCCCCAAAATAAGCCCTAATGAAAGAATTGCCACCGTTATCATCTCGAAAAAGCCGCGACGGGCGTATTCGGCGTAAGTATGCCCTTGCAGATGAATGTTATCGGCCCCGCCGAACAGGTAGACGAACTGAACGGCCGTAAACATTAAAAACAGGCCGTTGACCAAAATCAACACAACCATCGTTTCTGTTATGCCGAGAGGAATTTCACGGGGGATGACATTAACGGCCGTTTCCAGCCAACTCAACTCCCCCTTCCCATCCCGACGGGAAAATGTATACATCAACGCGCCACCGAGAAAAACGGCCGTTAATCCAATCAACGCCCCGCGCCAAAACCACTCAGCGATGTCGGAAAGATAGTGGACGCTTAACGCATCATCAACGTAGCCAGCAAAGATGAGGTCTGCGGAAGTCAGCAGCAGGGTGAAAAGGATGAGGATCGGCAAAGCGAGCAGCCCGCCGCGCAAAACGGGGATGAGACGCTGGCTGGCTTTCTCATGTTTGGCGATATTGCTCACTCTGGCGGCAAAAACAGGCACACCGTTGCTGATACTATTACCAACAACACGAACGGGAATAACGGCCGTTGCCAATAATCCAAATCCATCTACACGCCCAGCCGCGTAGAAAAAGACAATAAAGCTCAAAATGGACAGTAACGCCAAGATATTGAGGACGGTCAAAAACAGATTGGCACGCACGGCGACCATCGCCCCAAAAAAGAGCAGCGGTGCAAGCAGCCAACTGTTGCGCCAGATGGGATACTGCTTTTCACTGCGCCCGACACTCCATAAAGCGACCAGAAGCAGCAGGGTAAACAGCAGGACGGAAAGGCCGGGGGCTTTGTCATAAAACAGCAAATTGGCGACTGCTCCAAGAAAAAGCGCGGCTCCTAAAATACGTTTGGAAGAGACGATATGGGGAGGGGCAACATCCGCTTCTGTCTGATAATTTTCTTGTTTAACGAGTTCCATGTGCATCCTCCCGTCGTGCTTCGACAATCCGAAACAAAGCGAAAATGACAGTTGCTCCGATTAAATCGACGACAATATCAAATAGGTCTGCGCCCATAAACGGCCGTTTTTTATATGAAAGCAACTGCAAAATCTCTTGCGACATCCCAAATGCAAACATAATCGCCAAATAGTGGGCGGGGCGATGGCGTAACGCGGGAAAAATGAGAAGAACGGCCGTTCCGACCGCGCTCATCAGCAAGAAATGCCCAACGACATGCGCCGACTCCCCTCTGAGGACAAAATACAGGACTGTATGGAAGGCAGGCCATTGATGTGCCAGCCAACCAAAGGGGAAAACGGCCGTTAATGCCAATAAAGCCGCGCCGCCCATCACCAAACGATGGGGTGTAGATGTTAAAATTGTTCCTTTCATCTGTGTATACCTCATATCAACTTCTCGTTCCCACGCTCCGCGTGGGAATGCCGCTCGGACGCTCTGCGTCCCTGAACGTAAGCACAGTTTACAAAAAACAGATCGCAACGGCGACGCTTCAAGCGCAGTTTGTTAAGCACTCAGGTGCTTGACACAAAAAAAATCATGGCGTAGGGGCGGGATGACGCGGCAAAACCTCATCTAAAACAGACGGCATCCGTTCCGCGTCATCTCGCCCTGTACATTATCCGCCGCGTATCTGTGTACGCGGTGAACGATGTTC
>CAYSDT010000110.1:0-8484 GCA_964429835.1 uncultured Ardenticatenaceae bacterium
TGCCGCAGTTTAACTCGCTGGCGGCAACGCATAGAGGCAATCCTCTAGGAATTTAATCTGCACCGTTTCCCCTTTGGGATAAATTGTCAGGTGACGAGGGTCAGTTTCGATCAGCGACAACAGTTGCCCCCCGACTTCCACATCATACTCGACCACATCGCCCAAATACGAAGCGCGGCGGACGATGCCGTCCACATGTGCGCCGTCTGCGGGGTTCAATTCCATCATTTCAGGGCGAACGACGATGGTAACGGCCGTTTCCATCCCATATTCGCCTTCTGCCGCCGCGACAGTCAGGGTGCGATCCATGAAATTTACGGTTAAACGGCCGTTTTCCCACCCCTGCGCCACGCCAGAAATAAAATTGGCACGGCCAATAAAATCAGCCACAAAGCGGCTTTTCGGATGACGATAAATCTCGACAGGCGTACCAATTTGCTCAATACGCCCCTCATTCATAATCACAATACGGTCAGAAATCGTCATCGCCTCAACTTGATCATGGGTAACATAGACGCTGGTGATGTTGATCATCTGCTGAATGCGTCGAATTTCATTCCGCATTTGTTCGCGCAATTTGGCATCCAGATTAGAGAGCGGCTCATCCATGAGCAATACTTTTGGCTCCATAATCAGGGCGCGTGCCAGCGCAACCCGCTGCTGCTGCCCGCCAGAAAGCTGGTTGGGGGCGCGTTTTTCATAGCCACTCAACTCCACCAATTCCAACGTCTTTGCCACCCGTTCCTGAACCTCTTTCTTAGGTAGGCGGGCAACTTTCAAGCCATAAGCCACATTTTCGTACACATTCAAATGGGGGAAGATGGCGTAACTTTGGAAAACCATCGACATATCCCGCTTGTGCGGTGGCAAACCATTGATCTCTTTGCCGTCCAGATGAATATCGCCGTCAGTAGGGAATTCAAAGCCGGCAATCATTCGCAAAGTTGTGGTTTTACCGCATCCTGAAGGGCCAAGCAGCGTCACCAGTTCGCCTTTGGCGATTTCTAAAGTGACGTTATCAACGGCCGTTACTTCATCATCACCACTGCGGCCGGGAAATACTTTCGTTACATCTGTTAATGTCAAATACATAATTTTACGCTCCCAGCGACAAATCTGCGTCGCTGCGTCCTTTCAAAATTCGGGTTGTTACCAGATACATGATGCCAATCGCCGCTAATACCAACAAAATGAGTACCGACGCATACGCAGCCGCCAAACTGACCCCTCCCTGCTCCCATTCGCTCAAAATTGAGGCGGTCACAATCCGCCAGCGCGGACTGACCAAGAAAATAATAGCTGAAAGACTGGTCATGTGACGGGTGAAGGCAAAAATCAGCCCCGCCAACAACGCGGGCGTGATCAAAGGCATGGTCACTTTGCGGAAGGTGTATTCCGCATTCGCGCCCAAGCTATTGGACGCTTCTTCAATGGCGGGATCGATCTGTTGTAACGAGGCCACGCCTGCTCGCACGGAGGCGGGCATACTTCGCACGGCAAAGGCGAAAATGATGATGAAAGCGGTGCCGACCATCGCCAATGGGTTGCCAACGAAGGCCAACGCGCCGCCGATGCCGAGAAAGAGAATGGATAAAAACGGCCGTTCTTTGCCCCGCACATTATCCATCAAAATAACCCCCAAAAACAGGTATGGAATCATCAAAATCGTCGGCGGAACGTGGAAAAACACCTCAATATAATCCGACAATTGAAAAACCGCATCACTCCAAAATGAACTATCAATTTGACGACTAAATTGGGCGATGGGGTAAGAGATGTACAGAACTATATCGGACATCATCAAATAGAAGCCCAATCCAGCCAGCAGTTTGCCAGCCCGCTTGTCGCCGCGCATGAAGAAAAAGTAAACCGCCAACGCCACATATAATCCACCCAACAAGTACATCGTCCCAATTTCGCCCAGCGGCTCCTGCGAATACCAGAACAGAGCCGCCAGCGCAGAGCCGAACAGCAATGTGAGCGATTGCATCTTGCGCGTGTGGAACAGCGTGCGAACAAAAAAGAGCGACATGGTGATGTATAACGCCCACACCAACAGCCACGGCGACACCACAAATGAGAGAATGAAGCCGATACCCAAAATCGTACCGGGAACGGCCGCGCCCAAATTTGAGCCAAAATCAAGCCCATCTTTGCCGCTGAAATTCTTACGCACCACCAAAAATGCAATCATCATTCCCAACAACACAGCGATGGGTGTCGCCATAAGGCTCAGGAACGTCGTATCCATAATCGCTTCATTGCCGCGATTGAGCATCATCTTCCAGTGCGCCAGCGTGGGCGTGTAATCAATCCCCCACACCTTGCTAAACGACCCCACAATGATGGACGTATACAAGGTCAAAATCAAAGCCAACGTAGCATAAGTGACTGAAATAAATGCCCAACGGGTGATGGGTTCTTTGACCAAAATCTGCCCGCCCGCAGGCTTGCCCGTCACCGACACATACGAACGGCGGCTGACATAATAACGCTGCACCACAAAGACAAGCAGCGTGGGAATCAACAACATAATCGCCAATGTGGACGCTTTCTGATAATCAAATTCACCTGCCACCGCCAAGAAAATTTGAGCCGACAACACATCTACATTGCCAGAAATTAGAAGCGGATTGCCCAAATCGGCTAACGATTCGACGAAGAGCAGTAAAAATGAAGCGGCCAAGCCTGGAATCAGCAACGGTAACGTAATCGTGCGGAAAATATAAAATTTAGACGCGCCCAAACTGTGGGCGGCCTCTTCCATCGCGGGGTTCAATCGTTCCAGCATGGCACGCAACATCAGGTAGGAAACGGAGAAAAAGGTGATGGTTTGTACAAAAACCAACCCATCCATCCCGTAAATGTCGTTCATCCCCTGCGTGAATTCCCATCCAAAAAATTTAGCGGTGATGAGGCCGTTGCGGCCGAAAAGCAAAATAGTCGCCATCGCAATCGCAAATGGGGGGGAAACGATGGGGATCAGTGCCAAAATATGCACCCATCGCTTGCCTGGCGGGCTGCAACGCACCACTGTGTAAGCAAAAATAAATCCCAATGTCGTCCCCAATGTCGCCGTCAAAACGCCCATAAGCATGGTGGACATCAACGAACGCCATAAATAGGGGGCAAAGTAAGGGTCAACGTAACGGGCGAAGTATTCGATACCGAACCCGCCATCTTCATCAACGAAGGCGCGTAAAATGACCTTGCCAATGGGGAAAAAGATGAAGGTGAGGATGAAAAGAACGGCCGTTAATAAACCGATCAACAGCACTGGATCACGGGCGATCAGAGAAAATTCACGATAACGGTGCGCTAAATTGCTCTTAATGGAGGATTGTTTGGCAGTGGATGTAGTCATACACGAATCTCCAGACCTAACAGGAAACCTGTCAGGTCTTTCATGGAGTAGAGGCTTCAGCCAGTACGATTCCAGCTAAAGCCTCCACTCCTGTTACTGATTATTGTTTCAAATCATCAGCACCAGCAATTTCGTTAATGAATTTGTCTACGAATGCTTTCTTATTATCGCCAGCCCATTGGAAATCATAATCGATCAGATTCACTTCCAACAGTTCGGGGTAAGCCAACTCTACGCCGCCAACGGTGGGGGCTTGATACGCTTTGTACTTGGGGCCAAGTGCTTGTGCATCGGCCGTTAATGCCCAATCGTACCATTTTTGAGCCGCGTCCAGATGTTGCGCTCCTTCAACAATCGCCATACCGCCGATTTCATAGCCTGTGCCATCTTCGGGGAAGCTCAACACGAGCGGCAAACCAGCTTCAATCTGCTTCACAATATCATGGGAGAACACAACGCCAACCGCGCCTTCGCCTGCGCCAACAAATTTGGCTGGGGCGGAGCCACTCTTGGTAAATTGCAACATTTGGTCAGCATATTTGTCAAGGTATTCCCAGCCCGCATCTTCGCCCATTAACTGCAAAATGGTAGCCATGGCGGTGTAAGATGTGCCAGAGGTGGAGGGGTGAGCGACGAGAACTTGGTCTTGGAATTCGGGTTTGAGCAGGTCGTCCCAAGAGGTGGGGGCTTCCAAGCCGGGATTGGCGGCGAGGAAATCTGTGTTGGTAGCGAAGCCCAATGAGCCTAAGTAGATGCCTGACCAGTAGTTATCGGGGTCTTGGTATTTGTCTATGTCCAGCAAATTTTCAACATTGGGGGATTCATATTGAGCGAACATGCCTTCGTTTGACCCTGCGATGTAGGTATCAATCGGACCACCCCACATAATGTCAAACTGGGGGTTGTCTTTTTCAGCTTCCAAGCGGGCTAATGCTTCGCCAGTGGACATGCGGACGTAGTTGACGGTGATGCCAAACTCTTCTTCAAATTCTTCTTTCATACCTTGACACCACTCTTCTTGTGGCACACAGAGCAAGTTAAGTTCTTTGCTTTCTTCTTCTTTCTTGCAAGAAGTCAGCAGTATCCCCATCATCAGGACACCAAGTAATACAAGTATGTTTCGTTTGTTGATCATTTTTCTCCTTTTATTATGGTGGGCAATGTCAGCACAGGGCTGCCTTGTCCGTTAAACTGTTAATGTTACTGCGGAATAAGATAAGAATTGGGGTTCGGTTTGTTGTCAGGCTGCTCCTTTGCGTTAGGTAACGCAGGTTGTAATGTAATAGGATAAATTTCCTACTTAGAATGGCGGATTTTACGCTGTTTTTGATGGGATTCAAAACTGTTTTGACGCTGGTATGGGTGAATGCCGATAGAAAAACAGGATTTGGGGAGACCAAAAGTTGAACTTTTTATTCTACAAACGGCCGTTTCCCCCATATCATCAATTAGCAGTTGCATATCAAAATCTTACCACGTTATTCATTCTACAAACGGCCGTTTTTCCGTTACAATCCACAGCAGTGAGTAAGCAATTGAGCCTATGAAATAATAAAAGTGCGCTATGAACAACTCAATCGAAGAATTAAAAGCAACATTAACGGCCGTTACCAGCCAACCATCCCCCGACCCGCGCCAACATCTGGATACGCTTAATGCCCTCGCATGGGCATTGCGTGAACTGGACGCTCAACGTGGAAAACAGATCATCACCGATGCTGAGGTGCTGTTTGATACCCCCTTTTTCCGAGAAAATGAATATGATAAAGGCAAAATTCAACTTTTGCGTAATCAGGCGTGGTACTGTTGGCTGGACGGCCGTTTTGAATTAGCAAAAGAAGCCGCCCAACGCGGATTGACGATGGCACAAGCCAATCAATTCGTCGATCTGCAACCCCCGTTTCTGGGAACGCTTCATGCCATTGCCATGCGGCAAGGGCAGTTTGCGACCGCTTTAGAATACGCCATACAAGATTACAATGTCAGCAAAAAAACGGGGAACAAAAGACGACAGGCAGGCGCATTGGGGAATATCGCCACCGTTTACGTTAAGCAAGAAGCGTATGAGCAAGCCGTGCAAGCCATTCTTGAAAGCCGTGACCTCTTCACAGAGATAGATGATCAGCTGGGTCTGGTTCGCACGACCATCAATTTAAGCCAGATATGGACATATCAGGATAAACCAGAATTGGCATTATCCACCTTGCAAGAATGCAAACTGCGGGTTGAACAGATCGATTATCAAGAAATGATGCCGTATATTATGGGGCAGATAAGTGATGCTTACACTGCGTTAGCCAATTATCAGTCAGCGATTGAGGCAGCTCATAGTGCTTTGAAATTGATGCCAGAAAGCGTAAACCCTAGTTTGCATATGCGATTTATGCTCGTCGTGGGCGAGTCATACCATCAATTGGCATTGACGGCGGCTGATGATGAAACGGGCGAATTGCAAACATTGTACGATCTATATGCCGCTAAAATGGACGACGATCCAGCCATCTTTTACTTAAATAAAGTTGTACAGATGGCTGAACAACGGAATGAAAAAGACGTACAACGAAATAGCTTGGAGATATTGGCTGCCGCATATGAATCGGAGGGTGATTTCGCCGCTGCGTTACATTGCTATAAGAAGTTCTATACGGTAGGGCAGGAAATTTTTAACGACGAAACACGCGAAAAATTACAAAATCTGCAAATTACGCACGAGGTCAAAACTGGAAAACAGAAAGTGGAACTATATCGACTGCAAACGCTGGAACTGACGCAGGAAAAAGAGGTGGCTGAGCAAGCGAATCAAGCTAAAAGCACATTTCTTGCCAGCATGAGCCACGAACTCCGCACACCGTTAAACGGCATTTTAGGCTACAGCCAGATATTGCAACGAGACGGCACGCTGACCGACAAACAGTCGCGGCAAATAGCCGTCATCCAGAACAGCGGTGAGCATCTGTTAAGCATGATTGAAGAAATCCTAGACCTTTCCAAAATCGAGGCGGGCAAGATGGAGTTACAGCCCGAAAAGATACAACTGCGCGAAATGATTGAACAGATTGCGGCGATGGTGATAACCAGAGCGGCAAATAAACAGATTAAGTTTGAATGGCAAGTGGAAACGGCCGTTCCCAACAACATCCTTGCCGATCCCGTGCGCTTACAGCAGATTTTGCTCAATCTATTGAGCAACGCCATCAAATTTACCGATGAAGGGGAGGTGAAACTTCTCGTCAAATTGGCAGATGGGGATACCCTGCCACCGCGTAAAACAACCCTCCATTTTTCAGTCAGCGACACGGGGCGGGGCATTGCCCAAGCGGATATGGACGATCTGTTCACCCCCTTTGAGCAGATTAAAGCGCGGCATGGTGACGCAAAAGGGACGGGGCTGGGATTGACGATCAGCCATCGGTTAGTTAGGTTGATGAACGGCCGTTTACAAGTGGACAGCCGCGTGGATGAAGGCAGCACCTTCTGGTTTGAATTGCCAGTGGATGTGATGGAAGAAACGGCCGTTGTTCACCAACAGCACCATCCCGTTATTTCTGGCGTGGGCAGCCCCGCGCCGCGCATTCTCATCGTCGATGATAACCCCGTCAACCGCACTTTTTTGGCAGATATTTTAATCCCCATTGGCTTTACCATTGAAGAGGCGGATTCTGGATTGGAAGCGGTGCGTAAAACGCCGCTTTTCCAACCGCACCTTATCTATATGGATTTGCGTATGCCGTTGATGAATGGATTAGAAGCGACGGCGGCCATCCGCAAGGCAGATAATGATGTCAATCCTGTCATCATCGCTATTTCTGCCAGCGCATTTGACGAAGATCAGCGGAACAGTTTGGCGGCAGGCTGTAACGATTTCATAAGCAAACCTGTGGATGTGACGCAACTGTTGTTGCAGTTGGAAGCATCATTAGGGGATGGATGGGATTGGCGGTATGCAGAAGATGAAGAGGAAACGCCAACACTTACGCAAGCACAATCCATCACCCCACCGCCAGCAGAAATTGCCGCCGCCCTGCGCGAAGCCGCCATCACGGGCGATATTCGTATCATCCGCAAACAGATCGTTATATTAGAAGGGATGGATACGATTTATCAGCCCTTTACTGCTAAATTAGCTGATTTAGCAGGGCAGTATCAAATTCAACAAATTTACGAATTGGCGGGCGGCGAATAGCGTACATTCGCTATCTTCGCTGTGCTTTTCAAAAGATTATGACGAACACATCTGATAAAAACGATCTAAACTTCATTAACCCAAACTGGTCGGCCTTTGTTCTATTGGTTTTAGTTCTTTCCATGTTCAACTCATGGGCGTTGCTGCTCCCATTGCCCCAAGATGCCAAAACAGTTTTAACCATCGTCAATGTGGCGGTCAGTTTCATTTTATGGGCTGATTTTATTTATCTGTTGCGCCAATCACCAGATAAACATTATTTTATGGTTAAACAGCATGGCTGGATGGTGTTGCTGGGCAGTTTACCGCTTTTTCGGTTTGTCAGGCTGGGCTGGTTTTGGCTGATGTTGAGAAGAAACGGCCGTTCTTTTCGTGAATTTCTCTCCCATATTGTCATCAAACGAAGCGCAGAAGGCACGCTACTCTCCATTTCATTCATGGTGATCGTTATTTTCCAAACGGCCGTTGTTTCCATCCTATACTTTGAAGAAGCCACGCCCGACGGCAACATCACCTCCGTATCTGATGCGTTTTGGTGGGCATTTTCTACCGTAACCACCGTCGGCTATGGTGACAGAGTTCCCGTCACAAATGAAGGACGGATCGTCGCTGCTTTATTGATGGCTGTCGGGATCGCGCTGTTTAGTGTGATTACAGGTTCATTGGCACAATGGTTTCGCGGTCACCAAGCAGAGCAGCCGCGCCATGTTGTAAACAAGGAAATCAGCAATGCAGACACCATCGCCGCCATTTGGCAACTAATTGAAACGCAGGAAAATGCACACCAACAATCAATCGCCGAATTAAAGAAGCGGCTTGCCGATCTAGAAGCAAATTTAGAGCGGGATGGCGTGTAAAAGGCGCATTTCAGTTCTGGGACGGGTGCGACACCGATTAAAATCGGTGTCTGATACGCAAAAGCCCGCTAAAAGCGGGC
>CAYSDT010000111.1:0-6682 GCA_964429835.1 uncultured Ardenticatenaceae bacterium
CTGTTACAAGAAACATGCTAAAGCATGTTGAAAACAGTTGCCGTAGTGCGCTTTAGCGCACTTTTTATAACAGCCATCGGTTTTTAACCGATGGCGACAGGCAGAATTTGGAGTATGCAATCAGCCCCATTCACAACAGAACCTATTTTTGTGCTACAATCCCGCCCATAATTTAACCTATTTGGAGAGTGAACATGAGTATTGAAATTCGCATTGAAAACATCGCTGAGTACGTCGATCAGCAAGTAACCATAAAAGGGTGGCTGTACGCCAGCACCCGCAAAGGCAAACTGATGTTTGCCCGCCTGCGCGATGGCTCTGGCATGACGCAGGGCGTGGCGTATCGGCCGGAAATCGGCGATGAGTTGTTTGAAGAGCTAAAACGATTGGGGCAAGAATCATCGGTGATTGTGACGGGGACTGTGCGGGAAAACGGCCGTGCGCCCGGCCTGCCAAAAGGGTACGAAATCGGTATCGAAGCCGTGACTGTGCTGCAAAATGTGCAGGATTACCCCATCACCCCCAAAGATCACGGGGTTGATTTCCTGATGGACAACCGTCACCTGTGGCTGCGTTCCAGCCAACAATGGGCGATTATGCGCGTGCGTGCCACCATCAAAAAAGCGATGATGGACTTCTTCGACGATTTGGGCTACATCAACATCGACACCCCCATCATCACCCCCAGCGCGGCCGAAGGAACGAGCAATCTATTTGAAGTCGGCTACTTTGACGAAAAAGGATACTTGGCACAAACAGGCCAACTGTACAGTGAAGCGACCATCATGGCCTTTGGCAAAGTGTACTGCTTTGGCCCCACTTTCCGCGCCGAAAAGTCCAAAACACGCCGCCATCTAACTGAATTTTGGATGATGGAGCCTGAGATAGCATTTTGCGATTTGGATGAGTTGATGCAAATCGAGGAAGATTTTGTCAACTACGTTGTCAAAACCACCATCGAAAAACGGCGTGATGAGTTGGAACTGCTGGGACGCGATGTGTCCGTATTGGAAAACGCCATCGGCACCTACCCGCGCATCAGCTACGACGAAGCGTTGGACATGCTGGCTGATATTCGGGAAAAGATGGACGATCCTGAACGCAAAAAGGCGTTGGAAATCGAATGGGGTGATGATTTTGGTTCACCACATGAAACAGAGTTGACCAAACAGTTCGACAAACCCGTTTTCGTCTACGGCTACCCGTCACAAGTGAAGGCGTTCTATATGGAACCATGGCCTAATCGCCCCGAAGTGTGTAAAAGCGTCGATCTGCTTGCGCCCGAAGGGTACGGCGAAATCATCGGTGGTAGTGAACGGATGAGCGATCCCGAAGCGTTGCTGGCGGCCATCGCCAAGCACGAACTGCCCGAAGAAGCGTACAAATGGTATATTGATTTGCGCTTGTTTGGCAGTGTGCCGCATAGCGGCTTCGGCATCGGCCTTGAACGCGCTGTCACATGGATTTGTGGTATTGACCATATTCGCCAGACGATTGCCTTCCCGCGTACCATCAACAGAATGTACCCGTAAAGATAGAGTTTAGAGATAGAGAGAGCGTACTTCCTCTGTCTCTATCTCCAAACTCTATCTCCCCCCTTTATGCAAATTGGAACAACAGGTATTGTCATTGACCAGCGTGGTCAACTATTGCTGATTAGGCGAAATGACACGCGCACATGGGTTCCGCCGGGCGGTGCGCTGGATGCAAATGAGTTGCCGCTTGATGGCGTTATCCGCGAAGTACAAGAGGAAACGGGGCTGAATGTGCTGCCTGTGCGTTTGGCTGGCGTTTATTTTTGGCCGATGAATCCCGATGGCTTTATGACTTTCGTCTTTCGCTGCCTGTATCGCAGCGGGGAGTTGACCTCATCCTTTGAATCGCCAGAATTAGGGTTTATGCCGTCAGATAAATTGCCATCGCCCATGTTGAAACTTTCGCGGGTGCGGATTGAAGGGGCGTTGGCGCATGTGGAACAACGGCCGTTACTCATCCAACAACCATTCACTATTTTAGAACGGGCGGGGATGTTTGCCTTACGCAACATCATCTACCGTTACTATGATTACAAGCGCAAATCAGCAGGCACACCCCCGTTTGCGCCACCCGTGTCGTGGACGACGGGCGCATTTGCCGTCATTCAGAATGAAGAAGGGGCGGTGTTGTGGGTGAAGCGCACAGATAAGGATGTGTGGAATTTGCCCGGTGGGGGCAGTGAACAGATGGAGCCGCCTTGGAAAACGGCCGTTCGTGAAACGCTTGAAGAAACTGGATTAACCATCAGTATTGACGGTTTAACAGGCGTATACCAGTTTGTTGGTCGTGATAACCTTGTTTTTGTATTCATGGCAACGGTGCAAGAGGGGACATTGACAACTGGGTTTGAATCGGCCGAATTTGGCTGGTTTATGTCTGGTGAAGAGCCACAGAATCGGTTTGAACCTCATGTGGAGCGCGTGGCCGATGCGCTGTCACCAGTAGCCATCACTCAATTTAAGATGCAAGGAAGTACAATTTTGCCAGCGCATTAAAATTGTCAATTGTTAATTGGCAATGGTCAATTGTCAACGAAAAGTAACGATTGTGAACGCTTTGCGGTGATAGGGAATGATCAGTGAAGGGTGATTATCGTACATAACGTAACATCTCAATAACTTGAGGTAAAGACCTGACAGGTTTTATCAAGACCTCTTGTTTTGCACGAGTATCTTTGAAAAACCTGTCAGGTCTCCCCGACATTGACAATTGCGATCTATTCGCGTTAGGAAACCACATGGACATCAACACCCTCACCACCAATGCCGAAACCATCTCAGCCGATTACGCGCAACATTTTGATGTTGACCGCACAGACGATTGGTTTATGCTCAAATTAACTGAAGAAGTCGGCGAGATGACCCAAAGCTATCTAAAATATCAAGGGCAAGCCAGAGAGAAACCAGACACAGGTAACACCTTCCGCACCGAATTTGAAGATGAACTCGCCGACGTACTTGGCACTGTTTTACTCATCGCCAAACACCATGATATTGATATTGAACAAGCCATCACCCGTAAATGGCTGAAATACCTACCTGAGAGATAGAGAATGGAGACAGAGATAGAGATTCACACAATCTCCCCATCTCCCCCGCTCCCCTGCTCCTCTGCTCCCCTGCTCCTCATCCCCAAACCACCTATGTCAACAATAACCCTAAAACCAAACGCATTCATCCTTTATAAAAACAAACCTGGCCTTGTCAATAGCATCGGCAGTAAAAAAATCAGCATCAGCGTGCAGGGGGTTGGCACTGTCAGCGTGCGGCCAAAAGATGTGACCATCCTGCATCCTGGCCCGCTGAAAAGCGTTGATGCGCTGCGCCCGCCCGATGGCGATCCGCTCATCGCGTGGGAATTGCTGGAAGGCGAGGTGAGCAGCATCCGCGAATTGGCGGAACTGGCTTATGACGCATATACCCCCGCCACCGTTTGGGCAATCTGGACGATGATCGTGGACGGGCTGTATTTCAGCGGCACGGCCGATGTTGTGCAGGTTCACACCGCCGAAAAAGTGTCGGCGATCAGTGAAGCGTTGGCGACGAAGGCGGCTGAGAAAGAGTTGTGGGAAGGGTATTTGCGACGGATGGGGCGGGGCGAATTTTTGATGAAAGAAGACGGCCGTTTTCTCCAAGATGTCATCGCTTTAGCCAATGGGCAGACGGGGAAAAGCCGCACATTACACGGCTTGAAACAGACCGAATCGCCCGAAAATGCACACGCGCTGCTGCTCAAAATTGGATATTGGGATGAAATGGTCAACCCGCATCCGTTACGCGCAGGCGTTGCTATTAAATCGCCAACGTTGCCGTTGCCAGAACTGCCCGACGAAGATCGGCGCGATTTGACCCATCTGACCGCCTACGCCATCGACGACGCGGGCAGCACAGACCCGGATGATGCGCTGAGCTGGGAGGATGGTCGGCTGTGGGTACACATCGCTGACGTGGCGGCCATCATCATGCCCGATGACCCTGTGGATGTGGAAGCACGCGGACGCGGCGCAAACCTGTATCTGCCCGAAGGCACGGTCAACATGCTGCCCCACGAAGCGACAGCGCGGTTGGCGTTAGGGCTGACGGACACATCGCCCGCGCTTTCGTTTTGCATTGAATTGACCGACGATAGCGGCATTGAATCGGTGGAGATTATGCCAAGCTGGGTGCGTGTCACCCGCCTGAGTTATGCCCAAGTAGAAGATCGGCTGGACGAGCCGATTTTGCGCGAGCTTTACGCCATCGCCCAAAAATATGAGGCACGGCGGGACGAAGCAGGGGCGATCAAGATTGAGTTGCCCGAAGTGCGCGTGCGCGTGGTCGATGGGGTTGTCGATATACGGCCGTTGCCCGCCCTCCGCAGCCGCGCCCTTGTGCGCGAGGCGATGCTCATCACTGGTGAAGCCGTCGCCCGTTTTGCGCTTGAACATGACATTCCCATCCCGTTTACCAGCCAGCCGCCGCCGCTGGAAGAGTTGGAAGAGGCCAGCACACTTGCTGATTATTTCGGGCGACGGCGTAAAATGCAGCCCAGTCGCCCCTCCATTCAGCCCGGCGGCCATGCGGGGTTGGGGATGGGATTGTACACGCAGGCGACCAGCCCGCTGCGCCGTTATGTTGACATGGTGGTGCATCAACAGTTGCGGACGTGGTTGCTCGGCGGTGAACCGATGGATGATCGGGCGTTGATGGAGCGTGTGGGCGCGGCGGGCGCAATCACGGGCGATGTGCGCTATGCGGAACGGCAATCGAATCGGCATTGGAAAATGGTGTATCTGCAACAAAACCCAGAGTGGGCGGGGGATGGAATCGTGGTGGAACAGCGGGGCAAGCAAAATATCGTGCTGATCCCGTCGTTGGCGATGGATACGAGGGTGCGTGAACAGGGGGGAAAACGGCCGTTAAACACATCCCTCCCCCTCACCATCAAACACGTCGATTTAGTCCAGTTGGAAGCAAAATTCAGCACGGGGTAATAGAAGACCTGACAGGTTTTCTTGTGATACTCGTGTAAAACAAAAGGGCTTGGTGAAACCTGTCAGGTCTTGGACTTCACGCCCTTGTGCAAAAATGCACAGCTATTTTCAGAAAAGAGTTGACGCAATCCAAGCAGGTTGCTAAACTATTCATGGCTCCCCCCCAGAGGTGTGCAAACTAACGCCCGTTAGTTTGCCACCTCATTTTTTTTGCCTATCCGCTCCAATCCAACACTGCAACATCGGTTAAAAACCGATGCCTGACACAAGAAACGCGCTGAAAGCGCGTTAAAAGCAGCCCGCTTTCAGCGGGCTTTTGTGTATCAGACCCGTACACGAAGTGGTCGCTGTGCGACATTTCAATCGGTGTCGTGCCGCGCCCCAGAACTGAAATGCACCCCAACCACATCAAATCGACAAATTCTCCAGCGGAGGCCGATTTCAGACCGCCATAATCGGCAAATTCTCCAGACGGAGCCGATTTCAGACCTCCTAAATGCTCTCGACAAAGCGTTGACAAATTGATCAACACCTTACATAATCGCACCCGTTTGATTTACATTGTGAAACGGCCGTTTTGCAGCGGCACAGGCAAGAAAATAATCATGGGATGATGGGTTTGGCGACACCAAACCCGTACAGTAGGGGCTTGGCGTTGCCAAGCCCAGCAATCCATCGCCCCATAAAAGTAAGAATAAGGTATAAAGATGAATCCGATATTAAAAGAGTTTCCACAAACATTCGACACCGAGCGGCTGACCATCCGCTGCCCGTTGCCGGGCGATGGCGCGATAGTGCGTAAAGCCGCGCTGGAATCGCAAGAAGAGTTGAAACAGTGGTTGCCATGGGCGGTCGATATTCCCGATGAGGATGAGTACGAGGTCAACATCCGCAAAGGCAATGTGCGCTGGCTGTTGCGCGAAGATTTATGGATGATGATCTTCCTGAAAGGGACGGACACGCTCATCGGTGGCAGCGGCTTGCATCGCATTGATTGGGATGTGCCGAAATTCGAGATCGGCTACTGGGCGACGACGGCCCACGCGGGCAACGGCTACATCACCGAGGCGGTGGAAGCCATCACCGCCTTTGCCTTTGACACGCTGAAAGCGGCACGGGTTGAGATTCGTTGCGATGAAGCCAATACGCGCAGTTCAGCCATCCCCCAGCGATTGGGCTTCGTTCACGAAGGCACAATCCGAAATGATGAGCGTCACCACATTACAAAAGAGTTACGGAACACGATGTTGTTCTCCAAAGTACGCCAAAATTAGACCTGACAGGTTGCCGACATTCGTCGGTAGAAAACCTGTCAGGTCTAATTTTGCCAGAGGAAATTATGCAAAAGATAGTTGAATGTGTACCCAATTTTAGTAACGGCCGTTTACCCGAAATTTACAACGCCATCGCCGACAGCATACGCGGCGTGAATGGCGTGCAGGTGTTGGATGTCAGCGCAGATGCTGACCATAACCGCACCGTCATCACCTTTGTCGGCGAGCCAGCGGCGGTTGAAGAGGCCGCTTTCCGCGCCATCGGCAAGGCGGCGGCGTTGATCGATATGGACGTGCAAGAAGGCGAACATCCGCGCATCGGGGCGACGGACGTTTGCCCATTTATTCCCGTGAAAGGGGTGACAGTCGCCGAATGCGTCGCCATCGCCCAGCGGGTTGG
>CAYSDT010000111.1:6782-8441 GCA_964429835.1 uncultured Ardenticatenaceae bacterium
GCGGAAAAAATCGCCAAAGTCGTGCGTTTCACCAGCGGCGGCTTCCGCTTTGTGCAAGCGAAGGGGTTCTTGGTCGAAGGGCAAGCACAAGTGAGCATGAACCTGACGAATTTCAAGAAAACGGCCGTTTATCATGTGCAAGAAACGGTGCGCCGCGAAGCCGCCCGCTACGGCCTGTCCATCACCCACGCGGAACTGATTGGGCTGATTCCGCAAGAGGCGTTGGTCGATGCCGCCCGCTACTATTTGCAATTGGACGACATGGGCGATGACCAAATTTTAGAATATCGCTTGACCGAAGTGGCAGACGGCGACATCACCCCCGCCGCATTTTTGGATGCAACCGCTTCCAAATCGCCCACACCGGGTGGTGGATCGTCGGCGGCATTGGCGGGCGCGTTGGCGGCGGCGTTGACGCAGATGGTGGCTGGCTTGACGGCTGGGCGCAAAAAATATGCGGCGGTGAATGAGGAAGTAACGGCCGTTTTATCCCAAGCAAACATCCTACGCCAAGCCCTCACCAATGCCATCGCTGAAGATGCGGCTTCGTTTGAACAACTGATGGCCGTCTGGCGCAATAAAGCGTTGACGGGGGCGGACAAAGAAGCCGCCATCGAAAAAGCGACCATCTACACAGGCGAAGTGCCGCTGAAAGTGGCGCGATTGAGCCATGAAGCGGCGCAATTGGGGCTGAAAATGGCGACCATCGGCAATGTCAACGCGGTCACAGACGCGGCGGCGGCGGTGATGATGGCACAAGCGGCCGTTTTGGCGGCGGGCTTGAATGTCAAAATCAACGGGGTCGGCTTGCAAGATCGTGAATTAGCGGCGGCATGGTCGGCGGAAATTGACGGCTTGGCGGCGGAGATGGCTGAGTTGGTTGTGGAAGTAACGGCCGTTTCGGCCGAACGCGGAGGCTTTTAATCATGAATCGGGGGTGGGTTGTTTTTGCGTTCATCACACTATTTTTGATGGTCGGTTGCGGGGCGCAAGCGACGGAAGCAGCGGTGGTTGAAGCAGTCGTGGAAACGCCCACGCTTGCCCCGTCGGCAACATTGCCGCCTCCCTTGCCGACGGTAAACGTCATGCCATCATTTGGGATGGAAGAAACGGCCGTTTCTTCTGCCCCAGCCGCCTTTGCCCCCGTTGACCCCAACGCCGTCGCTACCGAGCAGATGATACCGACGGAAACGCCGTTGCCAACGACAACATCCACCCCCAACCCGACCATCACCCCTACGCCAACGGCGACAGCGACACCCATCCCCACCTTCACCCCGCCCGCCTTGCCGCAAACGTCCAGCAGTGAACATTATTGGCTGCGACGGCCGGTGGCAGAAGGCGGTATCGTGTGGACGAACAAAACGTACCCATATGCCAGTACGCTCGGCGGTACGCTTCGCGCCCATCACGGCGTGGAATTTGACGTGGACAGAGGCACGGAAATCATTTCGACGGCAAGCGGAGAAGTCGTGTTTGCGGGGGCGGATGCAGAGGTGATGGTCGGGCCGCAGTTGAATTTCTACGGTAATGTCGTCGTCATCGAACTGGATTCGCGCTACAAGGGGCAGGCGGTGTACACCTTGTACGCCCATCTTTCGGAAGTTTTGGTGGAAGTGGGGCAGCATGTCGATTCACAAGAGTTAATCGCCCTTTCAG
>CAYSDT010000112.1:0-8429 GCA_964429835.1 uncultured Ardenticatenaceae bacterium
CAATTTTTGGTCGGACGAAAACATGACCACTTTGCCAACTGATTTACTTGTTAATGGTCAGAATTTTATACAAGTTTGCTCTGGTGATGTCACGGTTGCCCCTGATTTTGCGGGTGATAGTGATGATTTTCGGATACGCAATGTTAAGGTTATTGGCATGAGCGAATAAAGAAGGTGAAATGCAACTATTGTGATGGTAACGGCCGTAAATAATAGTTTCAAAACACTTTTCTATTTCAAGAAGGAGCTACCAATGAAAATTAAACGCAAAGTATACAGATATTTATTTACGCTAAGTTACCCCATACTTCTCCTGACATATACTTTGCCTGCGAAGGCGCAAGAAGCGGAAGCGTACCTTTCTGATACTGGCACAAATTGGTTGATTGGACTTATTGTGTTTGTGCTGTTGCTACTCATTGTGACAGCCCTTCTATTTTGGTGGTGGCGGCAGAAAACGGAAACGGCCGTTATAGAACCACCCATAATCGTACAACCGCCGCCGTCCGAGCCGTTTGTTAAAGGCACATGGCTGTTATCGACTGATGATCCTGCCTTGCCCGATACACCGCCACCGCTTATTGCGCCGCCCCCGATTGAAGCGCACACTTGCCCGCATTGCGATAAACCTATGCGACTGGAAGCAAAATTTTGCGCGTCTTGCGGGCAGAGTACGATGGAAACGGCCGTTTCCCCCTCTCCCACATGCCCATTATGCCAACAAAGCGTGCATCCAGACGCAAGATTTTGTAAGAATTGCGGCGGATACCTACCTTAATATCACATTATGAATCAAATAACTTGTTCCACCTGTAATCGTACAAACCGTGTTGGCGCAAAATTCTGTAACGGCTGCGGCGGCATATTACCAATACCGCCATCCCCCCAACCTGTGACTGATTGGTACAGCCAATCATCAGGATCAAAAACAGGGCGGCTGCCCGCGCAATTTCTGCTCAATGATCGTTACATCATCATTCATAAAGTTGGACAAGGCGGCATGGGAGCCGTCTACCAAGCGACTGATACGCAAACTGGTCAGCTTGTGGCTGTTAAGGAGATGTCTAATTCGGCGGCAAGAGATCGCGTAGAAAAAGAGCAAGCCATCATCCACTTTAAGCGCGAGGCAGATATTTTACAGCGGTTGCGACACCAGAATATACCCAAAGTATCAGATACATTCTCTATTGGTGATAAGCATTTTTTGGTGATGGAGTTTGTCAACGGCCGTACCCTTGAACAAATGCTCGACAATGGCGAAGCCCCCTTTCCCGAACAACAGGTTTCGGCATGGGCTGTGCAACTATGTGACGCGCTGGCTTATCTGCATAATCAAGAACAATCAATCATTTTTCGTGACCTGAAACCAGGCAACATCATGATCGATCCTGGTGGAAATGTGAAACTGATTGATTTTGGTATTGTTCGTTTTTTTAAGCACGGACAAGCAAAAGATACCACCGCACTGGGTACACAAGGATACGCCCCGCCAGAGCAGCATGGCACGGGTCAGACCGATGCTCGCAGCGATATTTACTCTCTTGGCGCAACGCTGTACTGTTTACTCACAGGCACAGAGCCTGAAATTTACCCGCTGCCGCCAGTTCGGGAACTCTCCCCGCATATCTCCCCGCAGATGGAAAGTCTTATCTTGCGGGCTACGCAGTTATCTGCATCTGACCGCTTCCCGACGATGCACGAGTTGCGTAATGCGTTGTCCTCATCATATTTGTCTGGAGGGACGACCCAAGTTGTGCAAAATCAGGGAGGGGTGCAAACAAACGGCCGTCGTTCACCTGTAAAAACAAAACGATTAACAACAAACCTGTTGCTGGCTGCCTCACACTGGCCTGCGGAGCGATTGGCTGCTGCTGGCATGGGGATGTTGCTGCTTATCTTGCTGGCCGCTTGGTTTATCACCCCGTCCATTAGCGGCACATGGTTCTGGCTTAATGTACCGATGATTGCCATTGTTGCGCCCTTTGCCTACGCCGCCACACGAAAGCGGGGAGCAGCGGCCGTTGCCCATATTGCGGTAGCTGTCATTGGTGCTGTCTTGACATGGTATCGTGCTAATCTTGTTGGTGATTATGCAGGGCTGTTTATTGGCGCGTTCATCAGCGCGGCGGTAATCGAAGGGATGATCGCGTTGTTACCGAAAATCATGGGCAGTTTGACACGGGAAGATCATGGCGCGTGGCAAAGAGAGATGATCTGGTTGGGAATAACGGCCGTTATTGGTCACATTCTTCTGGCAAGTATTGCCACCAGCCTTTCATTCGCCCTCAACCCCATCGCTTGGCTATTTTCTTTTGCATTAGGCAGTTTTGGCTGGTTCCTGGGTGATATGATTCAAGGATACCTTTATCTGAAACAAGTAGGAATAAAGTGGCGTTAATGGAACGCAGGCTTCTGGCCTACACATAGGAGGGCAAGATGCCCTCGCTCCATTTACAATAGAGGAGAATTTATGTTAGATAATGGCGTTATTTTACAAAATCGTTACCGAATTATGCACCCAGTCGGCAATGGGGGGATGAGTCATGTGTACTTAGCGGCCGATACGCGGCTGGGTACACGGCAATGTGCCATCAAAGAATTTAAGTCCGACAACTCTGCATCCCGTGAAGAAGCACAATTATTTGATACACAGTTTCAACAAGAAGCGATGCTGCTAGGCGAATTAAATCATCCCAATCTCCCTAAAGTTACCGATTTTTTTAGCGAAGCGGGCAAATCTTTTCTGGTGATGGAATATATTGATGGAGAATCACTGGAAGAGATTATTGACCGTCACCCCGACGGACTGCCGGAAGCGGCGGTGCTGACCTATGCTGAACAGCTATTATCGGCACTTACTTTTTTACACAATCGGCCGTCACCCATCATTTTCCGCGATTTGAAACCTGGAAACATCATGCTGACACGCATGGGGCAGATCAAATTGATTGATTTTGGCATTGCCCGCATTTTCAAAGCTGGCTCTAGCACTGATACATTACGCATGGGAACAATGGGATACGCCCCGCCAGAACAGTACAAACGAGGCGAACAGACGGATGCCCGTAGTGATATTTACGCTTTGGCAGCCACTATGCACCATCTATTAACTGGCCGTGATCCCACAGAAGAACCGCCCTTCTCCTTTTCCCCCATCAGATCGTTAAATCCGAGCCTTAGTGAAGACACAGAACGCGCCATCACACGGGCGTTGGCGTATAAACAAGTAGATCGCTGGCGGGATACAGGCGAGCTGCGTGGTGCTTTGTTGAATCACACCACCAAATCAACTGATTTCGTTCAAGCACAAGGGGCAAGTACGGTGCAAAGCGCAGCCTACCCAATGGGTGACCGTCCAAAAAAAGTAAAGACATCGCGCCCAACAACGAAATTGCTGTTACAAGCGGCAAAATTAAGTAATGGGCAACTGATCGCCGTCACCATTGCGACATTGGTCGCCATCGTTGCTGGCGCGTGGTTTTTAACGCCAGTGCTACGAAACATGTCTTGGTTTTGGTTTAACGTGCCAACTTTTGCCATTGCCGCGCCATTGGTTTATGCAGCCACGCGACGTAATTTCCTGCCAGGAATTGCACATGGGCTTGTTGTCGCTATCGGGGGGCTTGTTGTGTGGACACGGCTTGATTACGCGCCTGCTAATTACAATAATTTGGTGTTGGCGGCCATTGTCAGCGGGGCGGTAATTGAGGGGATGTTATTCATTATCACCAAGAAAGTTATTGGGGAGCAGGATCGTGATGAGCCAGGTGTGTGGCAAAAAGAGATGGGAGGATTGATGATAACGGCCGTTATTGGTTACATCATTGTTCAACTCATCAGCACCAGTTCCATATTTGCGCTTCACATCGGTGCATGGCTGGGCGCGGCTGTTATGGCTGGCATCGGCTGGTTTATCGGCGATTTAATTCAAGGAACACTATTTTTACGTCAAACAGGAATGCGTTGGCGTGATGAGTAGGGAAGGGAGTGGCAAGTAGCGAGTATGCACTCGCACACTCGCATACTTGCACAAATTATTATGTTAAATTCCGGGCAGATATTACAAAACAGATACCGCATTACAGGGCCATTAGGACAAGGAGGGATGGGGACAGTGTATCAGGCACATGACAACCGTCTTACCCGCCTGATCGCCATCAAGGAATTTGACCCGCTTCAAGTTCCACCACAAGATCGTGCAGCCGCAACGGCCGCTTTTGAACAAGAATCGCGCATATTGGCACAACTCAGACATCCAGGTTTTACCAATATCAGCGACTATTTTCAGGATGGCGGCAAATACTATTTAGCGATGGAGCTTGTAAAAGGCGAAACATTGGAAGATGCGTGGGTGCGTGCCGGCGGGCGATTCAGCGAAGAGCAAGTCATCGCATGGGCTGACACGCTTTGTCACACCTTGAACTACTTGCACACGCAAAACCCGCCCGTCATTTTCCGTGACATAAAGCCATCAAATATCATGATTCAGCCGAACGGCGAGTTGAAGCTGATCGACTTTGGCATCGCCCGTTATTTCAAGCCAGGACAGACAAAAGATACAACTGCGTTAGGCACACCTGGCTACGCGCCGCCAGAACAGCACGGGCAGGCACAGGCTGACCCGCGCAGCGATGTGTACGCGCTGGGGGCAACCTTACATCAGCTATTGACGGGGCATGACCCAGCAATTTCCCCCTTTATTTTCCCGTCCATAGCACAGTTGGCTCCCCAAGTATCGGCAAATACGGTGAAGGTGATCGAGGCGGCGTTGCAGATCGATATGGATAAACGGCCGTTTGATGCCATCACCTTTTTCACCATGTTGCAAGGGCAAGCCACACCACCAGATGATGAAAAAAAGAACAAGAAATGGTTATGGATTATGGGCGCGTTGCTTTTGATACTCATCCCAACGGCACTGTTTGCCAGTATGAAGATAATCGAACCATCATCGCCCGCGCCTGCTACCACAACCGCCCAGATTATCACCGTCGAAGTCACCGTACCCAGTGACGATCCAACAACAGAAGCACCGCCCACAGATGACCCATCGACGGAAGTGCCGCCTACAGATGACCCGCCAACGGAAATGCCACCTACAGATGACCCACCGACAGAAGTACCGCCTACCGTAGAGCCAGAGCTGCCAACGGAAGAACCGCCAACACCAGTGCCACCCATCGACCCCTTGCTGGGCGATGGACTTGTGCGCCTTACCGACAACGGCAACGCCAATTATACGCCCCATCTTTCCCCCGATCAGCGGCATTTGATTTTAGCGTCTGAGATTAACGGCTATTGGCAGATTATCGAAGTTGACCCCAATGGTGCAGGGCATGTACGGCAACTCACTTCTGGCAACAGTAATTCGTACAGCCCGCGTTTTTCGCCAAACGGCCGTCAAATTCTTTTCACCAACGATGCCGACGGCAATCAAAACATCTACTTGATGAATGCTGACACAGGTCAAGTCGTACAGCAGCTAACAACCGATTCCCGTGACGATTTTTACCCCTTCTGGCTGCCAGACAGCAGCGGCTTCCTTTTCTCCTCTGGACGTAGCGGCGGGACAGATATTTACAGGGGATCGTTTGATGGATCGCCGCCAGTGCAGTTGACCACTGATTCTAAATTTGACGGTTTTTCGGCCGTTTCCAATGACGGCCGGCAGATCACCTTCTATTCAGCCCGCGACGGCAATTACGAAATTTACACGATGGATATAAATGGCGGCAACGTACAGCGGCTCACCTTTGACTCTGCACGGGACGCAGACCCCGTTTTTTCGCCAGATGGTCAATGGATTGCATTTGAGAGTGACCGTGATGGCGGCGGTTATGAAATATACGTCATGCGGACAGATGGAAGTGGGTTGACCAATATGACCAATCACCAGTACGGTGACTGGGTGCCGCAATTCTCGCCAGACGGCCGTTGGCTGCTCTTTCAATCCACACGAAATGGGGCTATGGACATTTACCGTATGCCGTTCACAATGGGAACGGGAGCCGCACCTGCCGAGACGACCACTGTCATCGTCAACGTATCGGCTGGACAGCCACAGACGGACACTGGCTTAACCGTTGAATCTGGTCAAACAGTAACAATTGAATACGTTGATGGCAGTTGGCAGGCAGGCACGTCGTCTGCATGGCCGTTTGTAGGCGCAAATGGCGATCCCCAAGTCGCATCCAAAGCGACATTCCCCGTTGCGGCAATGCCGATTATGACATTGGTCGGTGGCATTGACGGTGGTACGCCATTCGTCGTTGGCGAAAATATCACCTTCATCAGCCCTGCAAACGGCACATTATGGCTGGGTGCAAATGATGATGGTTTTGATGATAATGCGGGTGATTTGAACATCCGAATCACCGTACAAGGGTAAAATGGAACGCAGGCATCTTGCCTGCAAGTAAGCGGGCAAGCTGCCCGCGCTCCATTTTTTAGAGGTTATATGACACAAAAATTTTGTACCAGTTGTGGTAATCAAGTTAATTTTACATCCCAATTTTGCAATTCCTGTGGAACCAATTTGTTAAACAGTCTGACGGGGAAATTGCAGGCAGATACGCTGTTGGACAATCGCTACATCATCCACGCGATGGTTGGGCAGGGTGGCATGGGGGCTGTCTACAAAGCCATCGACACCCGTATTCAAGGGCGGGTTTGTGCCGTCAAAGAGATGAGCGTCTTGCAACTACCCCCATCCGAACGGGCATTAGCGATCCAAAATTTTGAGCAAGAAGCAAAATTGCTAGCCGATTTGCATCATCCAGCATTGCCAAAAGTTCATGATTATTTCCAAGAAGGGCATAGCGGCCGTCATTATTTAGTGATGGATTTTGTTACAGGTGATTCGTTAGAAAATTTGCTTTCACAACGTGGCAACCCGTTTCCTGAAGAACAAGTCCGCCAATGGGCGGCTCAACTCTGCGATGTGCTGACCTATCTGCACAGCCAATCCCCTCCCATTATTTTCCGCGATTTGAACCCAAGAAATATCATGGTAGACCCAAGTACGGGTGATTTGAAATTGATTGATTTTGGCATTGCCCGCTTTTTCAAAGCGGGAAACAGTGCCGACACGCAAGCGTTCGGTTCGCCTGGTTACGCGCCGCCAGAGCAGTACGGGCAGGCGCAAACGGATGCCCGCTCCGATGTGTACAGTCTGGGTGTTGCCATCCTGAACCTGCTGACGATGCACGATCCTTCTGCCGATCCGTTCAATCTGCCATCAGCTCGCTCGTTATCCCCGTCTGTGTCGCAGGGGTTAGAATCGGTCATTTATCGTGCCACCCAAACGCAACCAGACCTGCGCTATCAAACTACATCGGATATGCAGCGTGCGTTGCTGGGCAAGGATGTGCCTGTTGTGGGTGGGAAGAAAACGGTCGTTCCTTGGGCACTCATCGGCGGCATTGGCGGTGTGTTGGCAATTCTTCTTCTGATTGGACTGTATTTTATGATGAATAGCACTTCGTCATCCGCATCACCAGCACCAGCGGCCGTTACCGAGATTGTAACCGTCATTGTCAGAGAAGAAGTAGATGAAGAGATTCCATCAACGGCCGTTATTGAAGAAGAAACAACGGTTGAAGAAGGTATTGACATCGCCCCCGCGCCGAAAGAAGAAGAGGTGGAAGAGGAAGAAACGGCCGTTGTGGAAGAAGCCGCCCCGCCGACAGATGAGCCGCCAACAGTCGCCCCAGTCGTTTCCAACGCATTAGGCGGCGGCTCTGGATTGATCGCGTATACCGCCGAAACCAGTCAAAGCAAAGAAGTCTTTACCTACGATATGGACACGGGCAATACACGCCAACTTACCCATGATTCCTATGATGATTACACACCAGTTTGGTCGGCAGACGGCCGTTATATTGCGTATGCTTCTGGAAGAAACGGCCGTTTTGATGTGTTTGTCATTGACGTTGCCGCTGGCTCCATCCAAAATTTGACGAATGGCTCTGGAGACAATGCGTACCCGTCATGGTCGCCAACTGGATCACAACTACTGTTTCACTCCAACAGATACGGGGATTTTGATGTGTTCAGCATGAATGCAGATGGTTCAAATGTACGGCAACTAACCAATAATGACGTTCCCGATTTGGCACCAGTTTGGTCGCCAAACGGCCGCCAAATCGCATTTGCCCAATCGTACAATGACAGGCGGCAGCTTGCAGTGATGAACAGTGACGGCACAGGTCTCCATCTCATCACCACCGACGAAAATTACAGCCGTTCCCATCCATCATGGTCACCAGACGGGCAGCAACTGGTTTTTCATATGGTGACAGATAAATCCATAAAAAACGGACTTTTCATTATTGACAAAGATGGTAATAATTTGCGCCAGTTGACAGACAGCACCGATTTTGCGGCCGAATACTCACCTGATGGCGAATGGATACTTTTCCACAGAAGCT
>CAYSDT010000113.1:0-8402 GCA_964429835.1 uncultured Ardenticatenaceae bacterium
CTTAGACTGTTGATGATGCGATACGATATTAAATTAGAGTATGCAATCGCCCTGATTCTTTATCTCCTTCCACGCAGAGCGTGGAAGGAGAGGGTGGCGAAAATGGGTTGTATGTTGTTTCGATTGTCGGCTACAATTTGAATGTATTTTGGTTGTTGGTATTGCCGACAGCCATCGCCCGATGAAAACCATTATGGAGCAACTTGTGGATTACACCCCCACGACAAAAACACGCAAAGACGATCATATTCGTATCAATTTGGAAGAAAAGGTGACGTTTAATCAGCGCACTTCTGGATTTGAGCGATATTGTTTCACGCATAACGCCCTGCCTGAACTGAATTTGAGCGACATTGACAGTACGCAATTTTTTTTTGGCAAGCAGATGCAATTGCCGCTGCTTATCTCTTCCATGACGGGGGGAACGGCCGTTGCTGAACGATTCAATCAGATATTTGCCGAAGCCGCCCAAGCGACAGGCGTGGCGATGGGATTGGGGTCGCAGCGGGCGGCAATCGAAGATAAAACGCTGGCTTCCACTTATCAAGTCCGATCCATCGCCCCTGATATTTTGCTTTTTGCCAATTTGGGCGCGGTGCAATTGAATTACGGCTATGGGCTGGATGAGTGTTTGCGAGCCGTCGATATGGTTGAGGCTGACGCGCTTATTTTGCATTTCAATCCGTTACAGGAAGCGGTACAGCCCGAAGGAGACACGAACTTTTCGGGCTTGTTGGCGAAAGTCGAAGCGATTTGCCGCCGTTTGCCCGTACCCATCATCGCCAAAGAGGTGGGATGGGGCTTTTCGGGAACGACTGCACGGCAGTTGACGGATGCGGGCGTGGCGGCGATTGATGTGGCGGGTGCGGGCGGCACGTCGTGGAGCCAGGTTGAAATGTATCGTGCCAAGACGGCGCGGCTGGCGAAGGTGGCGGCGGCGTTTGTGGATTGGGGCATACCAACGGCCGTTTCCATCCAACAGTGCCATCGCGCCGTCCCCGACATGCCGCTTATCGCCAGCGGCGGCGTGCATACGGGGATTGATGTCGCCAAAGCAATTGCATTGGGCGCGAAGATGGGCGGGCTGGCGGGCGATTTTTTGCGTGCCGCCGACAGCGGTGGCGTGGAAGCCGTCGTGGAACATATCGAAACGCTTGGTGATGAATTACGCATAGCAATGTTCGCCAGCGGCGCGGCAGATTTAGCCGCGTTGGCACGAACGCCTCTGGAAATGGAGAATGGATAATGGACAATGGAGAATTAAAGCGTTTATCGGTGCAAATGCTGGGCGCGTTGGACGAAGAGATGCGGTTGGTGATGAAGATGGACGAACGAACCGACCCGTTTTACGACCCGTTTTACGGCATGTTGCATTATCACATGGGCTGGGTGGATGCGAATTTTGAGCCTGTCTCCATTTATAACGGCAAACAAATACGGCCGTTAATGGTGATGCTAACCTGTCATGCGGCTGGTGGTGATTGGCGGCAAGCTGTTCCCGCCGCTGCCGCAGTCGAAATGTTACATAATTTCTCGCTTATCCATGATGACATTGAAGATCACAGCGACACGCGGCGCGGGCGATTGACGTTGTGGAAAATTTGGGGCATGGAGCAAGCGATCAATAGTGGCGATGCCCTGTTTGGATTGGCGCATTTGGCGATGAATCGGTTGATTGAGCGTGGAGTGGGGGCAGAAACGGCCGTTTTTGCCCTGCGCCGCTTCGATGAAACGTGCGTCCATCTGACCAACGGTCAATATCACGATATGGATTTTGAAACACGGGACACGGTGTCGGTTGATGAATATGTGCAGATGATTACGGGAAAAACGGCCGCTTTACTTTCCCATTCGGCCGAATTAGGAGCGATGGTTGCTGGCGTGGATACTGAAACCATCGCCCATTATGCTGCTTTTGGCCTTAATGTTGGCCTTGCTTTTCAGGTTAAGGATGATGTGTTGGGCATTTGGGGCGATGAAGCGTTGACGGGCAAATCAGCGGCGACGGACATCAGCACCAAGAAGAAAACGCTGCCCGTTTTGTACGGCTTGTCACGCAGTTCGGCGTTGCGTGATTTGTATCAGGCGGAATCCCCGTCTGGATTTGTGGAAAAGGCGATTGCTTTGTTGGATGAGGCTGGGGCGAGGGGGTATGCGGAGGGGGAAACGGCCGTTTATTCCCAACAAGCCATCCAGCAGCTAACCGCCGCTGATCCACAGGGAAACGCCCTCTTCCAGTTGGCCGACATGCTGCTCACCCGCCAAAAATAGATTTCGACATGGTTCAAATGTAATATCTCAATAAATTGTGGAAAAGACCTGACAGGTTTCATTAGCACCTCTTGTTTTACACGAGTATCGTTGAAAAACCTGTCAGGTCGCCCTTACAATTTGAGAAGATACACAAATCCTCAGAATCACTCAGCGAATTTTTTACTTTCGTAAACCAGTTCACCAGCAAAAACAGTCATGGCGATGGTTGCATCAGCAACGGCCGTTTCTTCCATTTCAAACAAATCATCATTCATCACGATAATATCAGCCCATTTGCCGACGGTGATGGAGCCTTGCACCGCCTGCTTATCCGCGATAATCGCAGGAGCCATCGTGTACGCATAAATCGCTTCGGCCATCGTCACTTTTTCTTGCGGATACCAGCCGCCTTCGGGTTTGTGATCCAAACTTTGGCGGGTGATGGCCGCCGCAATGCCCCACATCGGGTTGATGGGGGCGACGGGCGCGTCTGAGCCGAACGCGACAACTGTGCCAAGATCGAGCAGGGAGCGGAAAGCGTAGGTGTACCGCGCACGGTCGCCCCACGCCACATCGGCGATGCGCCAATCGGTTTCCAGATGGATGGGTTGAACGGCCGTTGATATTCCGTGCGCCGCCAAGCGCGATAAATCATCAGGGTGCATGATCTGTGAATGTTCAATACGGTGCGGCATCCCATCGGTGCGGCGCGGGATGGATTCCATCGCGTCCAGCACATTTCGCACGGCAAGGTCGCCGATGGCGTGGATGGAAAGGGGGAAGTTGGCGGCATGGGCAGCGGCGGCTAATTCCATCAATTCCGCAGCGGGGGTGACGGCGATGCCCGTATTTTCAGGTTCGTCATCGTATGGCGCGATCATTAACGCCGTTCGTGACCCCATCGCCCCATCGGAAAACGATTTGACATGCCCCAGCCACAGGCGGTCGTCGCCAAAGCCAGGTTGTAAGCCAAGTTGCGCCGCTTCTGCCAAATAACCAGCGGCGATGTTGTGATGGATGCGTAATTTTAGGTCGCCATCGTGGTTGAGTTTTTGGAAACGGCGCAGGCTGACATCGCCTTCATTTTCGACGCGCTGATCGTGAACGGCCGTTAATCCCAGTTGGTGTGCTTCGGCGATGGCTTCGCGCATCCACGCTAATTCTTCCGCTTCGGAAGCGAGCGGGATTTGTGATTTGACGAGATTGATCGCGTTCCATTCGCGCAAAATGCCGTTGGGCGTGCCGTCGGCATCCCGTTCGATTTTGCTTTCGGGCAAGTCGGCGGTGTCGGCGGTGATGTTACCGATTTCGAGGGCGCGGCTGTTGACCCACCACGAGTGCATGTCCATCTGCCCCAGCGCAACGGGGTTGTCGGGGGCGATGGCATCGAGAATGCGGCGGTGGGGTTTGGTGTGCCATTGTTCGGCTCCCCAGCCTGACCCTTGCACCCATTCGCCCGGTTTTGCACGGGAAACGGCCGTTTTAATCAACGCCATCGCTTCGTCAAAGTCGTTTATGCCAAACAAATTCACCCATTGGCGATAAATGGCGTGACTGCGAAAGTGGACGTGGGAATCAGTCAGACCGGGCAGGACGAGCTTGCCCTGTACGTCAATCATCTCGGTCTCATCGCCCGCCAGTGCCTTTATGTCGGCATTTGTGCCGATGGCTGTAAAACGGCCGTTGTGACAGGCGACTGCTTCTGCAAACGGCCGTTTGGGATCGACGGTGTATATTTTTGCATTGTACAAAATCAGGTTGGGGTTCATGGGGTTCTCCAATAGTTAATATCTAACAGGTATTCGTTGATTGTTAGCCGCTAATTGTTTTCCCCTTCTGGCAATGGATAATCCCACGCCTCATAAAGAAAAGCCATCCGTTCGCGCATGTATTGGATGTCTGTTGCTTTGGGGGACAGGCCGTTTTTCTGATAGCCGCTTATCGACTCTATATACGCTTGCCAGCGGGGTAACATCCGCTCAGACGACAAACCAAACGTGTCGTAAATGTGCCGCATTGTTTCTACTGGTGATGCTTCTAACGCTTCATAACGGATGATAACGCGACTTTGCTCAGGGATCATCTCGCGCTTTTCCAGCCATCGCCTCATCGTCTTTTCAAAAACGCATAAAGCATCCTCTTCCAACGTCTCCCATGAAAAATCTTGCACATTATGGGTTGGAATGGTTGTGCGGTGCAGGTGCATGTATGATATCCAAATCGCAAGCGGATCACGGCGAATTTCGATGTAACGCGCCTTTGGAAACATATCTATAACCTGTTCTACATGACCGATGTGCGGCGGGTTTTTGATCATTAACGGCCGTCCATCATTAAGATAAGTTGCTGTACGCAGAATGTATAAATAATCGTTACGCCACTCCTCCATTTCCGCAGGGGTGATGCTGTCCATCAGGATGTATTTATCGAAGAGTGGGCAAAGTTGCGTAGGGAAAAGGACGTAATGGTAGTAAGTGTGAAGCGAAAAATTCATCAAGGCGATGTCGCTTTCTTGCGGCGCGTGCGGCCTGAGAGCCACATTGTCCATCGGGCGCGTTTTGGGGAATAGCAACTCCATAAGTGGCCGTAACTGCTTCCCACTGCTGATGATTGCGCCCGGCATAAGCCCCTGTAACGTGGAAACGTACCCATACTCCTCATCTTGTACGAGCAAATTATGAAGATGGGTCGTGCCAGAACGCCAAAAACCCATGATGAAAATCGGTTCTTCATGCAGTTCTGTGTTCTGTACCATGTCATAATAACGACGGCGTTCGTTCCATTGAATGGGCGCGGTGACGATGCCTACACCAGACAGGTAAACTAATTTAGGGATGTATTTGGGTTGCAAATAGGGATAGGTACGCAGGGTGCGTTTCCAGTTGGCAAGGGTGTTGAACGTGTATCCGTTGGTCTGCATAAGGTACTGCCTTTATAAATGTAAGTGCGACGCACCTTCAAGGTGCGTCGCACTTGGGGCGTATCAACCAATTCGTTCGATCCCGCCCATATACGGCCGTAAAGCCTCTGGTACGATGATGGAACCGTCCGCCTGCTGATTATTTTCCAAAATAGCGATCATCACACGCGGCAGGGCAAGGCCGCTGGCGTTGAGCGTGTGCATGTAGCGGGTTTTGCCACCATCGGCTGGACGGAACTTCGCATTCGCCCGTCGTGCTTGGAAATCGGTGCAATTGCTGGTGGAGCTAACCTCCAGCCATTCGTTGCAACCCGCCGCCCAAATTTCAATGTCATACGTCCGCTCGGCCGCGTAGCCGATGTCGCCCGTCGCCAATTCTAACACACGATAGCGTAAACCGAGTGCGTCGCAAATGTCGATGGCGTGCTGTTTCATCCGTTCCAACTCCTTCTCGCTCTCGTCAGGATGGACGAATTGGTACATTTCTACCTTGTCAAACTGGTGTCCGCGCTTGATGCCGCGCACATCTTTGCCCGCGCTCATCTTTTCGCGGCGGAAGCAGGGCGTGTACGCCACATAGCTGGCGGGCAAGGCGGCTTCGTCTAGAATTTCGTCGGCGTGCATGTTGGTGAGGGCGACTTCGGCCGTTGCCAGCCACATAAAATCCTCTTCCGCGTCGCGGTAGATGTTGTCGTAGAATTTGGGAAGCTGCCCCGCATTCTCGAAACATTGTGAGCGCACCATAAATGGCGGGTACGCTTCGGTGTAGCCATGTTTGTCCACATGCAGGTCGAGCATAAATTGGATGATGGCGCGTTGCAGCCGTGCGCCCATCCCTTTCAGCACATAAAAACGGCTGCCGCTCATCTTCACGCCGCGTTCAAAGTCGATGATGTCTAACGCCGTGCCTAAATCCCAATGCGCTTTGGGGTCAAAATCGAAGGCAGGCTCATCCGCGCCTTGCGGGTCGTGGATGATGTTGTAGCTTTCATCGGGGCCGATGGGGGTATCGGGGTGAGGAATGTTGGGAACCCACAACATTTTTTCTTGCAATGTGGCTTCAACTTGGCGGCGTTCGTCATCCAGCACGCTGATTTGGTCGCCGATTTGGCGCGGGGCGGCTTTTGCTTGGGAAACGGCCGTTTCTAATTCCTCAACATCTTCCCCCGCCTTCTGCGCTTTCTTCAACTGCCCCATCAATCGCCCAATCTGCTTGGAGCTGGCGTTGCGCTGACGGCGTAACTCTTCAACTTCCGTCAAAATCGCCCGCCGACGGCCGTCTGCTTCCAAAATTTCATCAATCGGAGCCGTATCATTCCGCTTGGCGATCTGCTCTTTCACCCATTCGGGCTTCTTTCGAATAATGCTAATATCGATCATGTCGTACCTCTCCTTTAGAATGGGAGGAGAGTAGACCTGACAGGTTTCGGAAAACCTGTCAGGTCTACTCTCCCCAAATAAACAAAAATCCCCCATCGTATCAGGACGAAGGGGGATCGTGGTACCACCTGAATTTAGCAAGAGATTTATCTCTCACACTCTGGACGGGATAACGGCCGTTAACCGACAAACCTTATTTCGGCTGCAACTCAGAAGTGGATTTCAGATTCTGCTTTCTTGGCTTGCATCACCGCCAATTTTCTGTGCAAAGTAGTAATCGTACTTATCTTCATCGCTGTTGTTTTATATGTGCGGATAGTATAGCAGAGATGGGGTGCTTTTTTCAAGCTATTTTTCAAATCGGTTACATTTGTTTCTCATCAAAACGGCCGTTTATATGGTATACTCCGCAACATAGATGATGAAAAACGAGGTGTTATATGAACAGAATTACAGTCAATGCTGGAATAATGACAGGAAAACCAACCATTCGTGGATTGCGTATTACCGTGGAGCAGATTCTTAAAGCACTCGCGGCTGGTGTATCGACTGATGATTTGCTGGATGATTATCCTGATTTAGAACCAGAAGATTTTCCCGCAGTTCTTGGGTTTGCAGCCGATCTGGTCAGTGAAACCCAGATGTATGCTGTTGCCGCCTAAATTATGACGCTTAAATTTATAGTAGATGTTGGTGTTGGCAAGAAGGTTGAAACGTGGCTTGCCATCAATGGTTATGACGTGTCAACTGTACGGGCGATAAATCCAGGATTGCCCGATCTGATTATTTTACAAATTGCGGCTAATGAAGGTCGTGTTGTTATCACAATGGATAAAGATTTTGGTGAGATGGTTTATCATGCTAAATTGCCGCACGCTGGTGTACTGTTGTTGCGTTTGGAGGATGCTTCTGGTCGGGAAAAGGCGATGGTGATTGCAAAAATTATGGAAGATTATGCTGATAAATTAGAAGGTCGATTCAGTGTATATCGTTCAGGCAGGCTTAGGATCAGGCGGGTTTAGCATTTAGTACAACAATGAAAGACGTTTCTCTATCAAAAAGAGCCATATTTTCACCCAGCCCATCCCAAATCGGATGGGCTTTATTGTTATTCATCGGATTAACGGCCGTTTCTCTCCGCCTCTTCAACCTTGACAATATCGGCCTATACCGTGATGAAGCACATAACGGGCTGGATGCCCTTGCCGTGCTAGACGGCGAACACGCGATTTTCTTTGACGGCAACAATGGGCGCGAGCCACTTTACATCTACCTGACCGCCATCTCCACCGCCATATTCCACAACACAACCCTCGCCGTCCGCCTCCCCGCCGCCATTGCTGGTGCATTGGCGACCATCGTCGTCTACAAACTCGCCGCCGCATGGTTTGGGCGGCAGACAGGGCTGTTTGCCGCCTGGCTCTGGGCAGTCACGCTCTGGCCTGTCCATCTCAGCCGCATCGGATTGCGCCCGATTTTATTCGTGCCGCTGTTCGCCGCCACGCTCTGGCTTGGCACACTAGCCTACCGCAAACAGACCGCATGGCGATGGGCGTTGGCGGGCGCGGTGTACGGCCTCGCCTTCTACACCTACCTCCCGATTCGCTTCACGCCCATCCTGTTTGCCGTTTTCCTCGCCTACTTTGTGGCGATGGATCGCACGCGCTTGCGCCAGTTGCGCGGGCTGGGATGGTTTTTGTTGACAACGGCCGTTTTCACCGCCCCCCTTTTCTTCACCCTAGCCCAATCAGGGGAACTACTCGGTCGCAGCGGTCAAGTCTCCATCCTCAACCCCGCCATCAATGGCGGCGATTTGTTCGGCACGCTTTGGCGACAAATTTGGGCGACG